>NZ_SGSW01000005.1:0-136200 GCF_004209125.1 Acinetobacter sp. WCHAc060033
TATTACTGCGGAACATCCGTTATTCTGTCGTTTGAGATTGAATCAAAAAATCTTTGACTGTATCCAAAATATTCAACGCCAAATCATGGTCAACAGATCTAGCCAAAGTCAGTGCACCAGACAATAAACTGAGCTGAATAATCGCTTGTTCTGAAAGTTGAGTATTTTCATGCTTAGGATCATTTAATGTTGTTAAAATTTTTAATAAAGTTTCAACACCTTGATGAAATGTTTGCTTGACTGCCTTTCCCTCCTCTTCTCTTGCTACATCCATTGACAAAGAAGATAGAGGACAACTTTTTCCTGGATCTGCTAAATTTTTTTCAGATAAATATCGCGTAAAAATTAGATTAAGCGCCTCTTGTTCAGAACCTGTCTCCGCAATAATACTGTTCCACTTTTGTTCAGATTGCCGAAAAGTATCTTTGCAAGCAATGTCAATTAACTCATCTTTATTTTGAAAATGTTTATAAAAACCGCCATGTGTTAACCCAACAGCTTTCATAAGATCAGAAACACTCACAGAAAAACCTTTATCACGGATTAACTGAGAAGATATATTTTCAATATTTTTACGATTTTCTTGCGCTAATTGCTTTGAGACACGAGGCATAGTCACTATTCCCAATCAGAATTTCATTTACTCACTGAGCCAATCAGCTTGAGCCTGTACATTTTTCAAATAAAAAAATGTATTTTTATTATAGATTATGATTATAATCTATTTACTGTATTTTTGTATAATCAGTTTCAGAATTGCTCCATAAAATATTCCTACCTATTATTCAAAAACCATCAGTTGATTATCAACAATGTCTAAAAATGCTTAGTTTACAATGTATCAGTCACATAAAAGGTAATATATGGAAGCAACGCAACAACAGCAAAAATTTTCTAAGCCTTTGATCTATATGTTGATTGGCAGTGCATTTATTTTAGCACTTTCACTCGGTGTACGTCATGGCTTCGGGCTTTATTTAGTTCCAATGAGTCATGAGTTTGGTTGGAGTCATCAAGTATTCAGTTTAGCGATTGCTTTTCAAAACCTATTGTGGGGCGCTGTACAACCATTTACAGGCGCTTTGGCAGACAAGTACGGTAGTAAGAAAGTTGTTGCAGTCGGTGGTGTGCTCTACACCATTGGTCTATTACTGATGTCGATCAGTTCAAATGCTCTCCTGCTTGATTTTAGTGTTGGATTGATTATCGGTTTAGCATTATCAGCAACATCATTTTCTGTATTACTTTCCGCAGTTGGGCGAGCAGCTCATCCAAGTAAACGTAGTATGGCAATGGGGATCGCAAGTGCGGCAGGCTCTTTCGGTCAGTTCATCATGTTGCCAACAACCTTACTCCTAATTAAAAACTTTGGATGGTCTTCTGCACTCATCATCACTGCAATTCTCGTTGTATTGATTGTGCCTTTAGCGTGGATGTTAAAAGCACCGATGTATGTCGCTCCCAATGCAGTTAGTCAAGCAACTCGTCCAAACTTAAGTTTCAAAGAAATTCTAAAAATCGCATTTAATCATAAACCCTTTTTATGGCTTGCTTTGGGTTTCCTTGTATGTGGTTTCCAAGTGGTATTTTTGGGAATTCATTTACCTGGATATTTAATCGATCATGGTTTTGATGCTTCAACAGGAACTGTCTTCTTAGCACTGGTCGGGCTTTTTAATATCGTGGGAACTTATGCGGCTGGCTGGCTCGGTGATAAATATTCTAAACCACATCTACTCATGGGCTTATATGGCTTACGCGGTGTCGCCATCGTCGCATTTTTAATGCTACCCCTCAGTATTTGGACAGTCTATGCCTTCGGTATCGTGATGGGTATTTTATGGCTCTCCACAGTTCCGCTCACCAACGGGATTGTTGCCAATATGTTTGGAGTCAAATACCTGACCATGCTCAGTGGGATTGTGTTCTTTACCCATCAAGTAGGTTCTTTCTTTGGTGGCTGGCTTGGTGGTCTCAACCATGATATAACAGGGAACTACAATATCATTTGGGCGCTATCCATTGCGCTCAGTGTCCTTGGCGTGTTGGTACATTTCTTTGTTAACGAGGAGGCTGTCGTCGATGACTAATACATTTTCATGGCTAAAATGTAGCATCTGGATGGGGCTGATTCTACTTTTTGGATTGTCGATGCTGTTGTGGTTGAACACCCCTGAATTATTTGAATACTTCAATATGGCATTCTGCGCACATTAAATAATGTTATATGCCAGTGCCTTAATCATGTTTAGGGCACTGCTTGCTGATCTCGTCGAGATTTAATTGTTTAAATTGTTCAATTAAAAATTCTAAAAATTTACGTACCGCAGGCAACATCCCTAACCGAGACGTATACACCACATAAATCACGCCTTTAGGTAAATAATATTCAGGTAAAATTTCAATCATTTTTCCGTTTTTTAATTCCTCATAGACATAAACCTTCGGCAATGATGCAACACCAACCGCTTTTAACACGGCGGATTTCATCGCATGAAAATTGTCTGTGCGTAGTTTTGGATGATGTTCAATATCATGAAAAACATTCTGTTCAGTACGCTTTTGTAACATCCAAACTTGTTTCGGTGTTTGAAAACCAATACTTGGCAATTGCTTTAAATCATCCAAATGCGAAGGTTTGTTATAATGTTTGAATAGTTCTGGAGATGCCACCAAAACATGTTCCCATGCATCCAATTCACGAATGATTAATTCACTGTCTTCCAAAGGCGTACTTACCACGCGAATGGCTAAATCAATCCCCTCTTCAATCAAATCCACTCGACGATTGGTTGATAATAAATGAACTTGAACATCAGGATAGTGGTGCATATATTCTGCGACCATTTCCCCTACAGGCGTATTCACTAATGCTACGGGGCAAGACAATCGAATTAAACCTGAAGGTTCATTGCTCAAAGTATGCTGAATAAAGTTTTCGGCTTGATTGACATCATCTAAGATTTTTAAACAATGTTCATAGAACTGTTGTCCAACCTCAGTGACCGCAAATTTACGAGTATTACGCTGGATTAAACGAACCTCTAAACGACTTTCTAAGTCAGAAATACGGCGTGAAAGCTTAGATTTTGTAATACCCAACTCTTCACTGGCTTTGGTAAAGCCCTGATATTTCACAACTTGAACAAAATAGTAATAATCATTGAGATTCTGCATCATTGTTCCATTTTTAGAAAAATCTGTTGTCTAATTTACGCTGTAATCCTGCATTTATACCTCAATTAATACAATTAAGCGAAATAATAAATTTGAGGAATTAAAATATGAATGCAATTGAAAAAACCTATACCAGTAACCGTAGCACATGGGTAGGTGATGGTTTCCCGACCAACTCTATGTTACCTATGGAAGAAATGGGCAATCAAACCAGTCCGCTTTTGGTCATGGGTTATACTGAACAATATCTTTTCAGTCCTAGTGATGAACATCAACGTGGTGTTGGGATGCATCCACACCGTGGTTTTGAAACAGTGACCATAGTTTATGATGGCGAACTTGAACATCATGATTCTAAAGGCAATAGTGGCACGATTGGTAAAAATGAAGTGCAATGGATGACTGCGGGTCGTGGCATTATGCACGCAGAGTATCATTCCAAAAACTTTGCTCAAACAGGTGGAAATTTGGACATGATTCAGCTTTGGGTCAATCTACCAAGCCATGCCAAAATGACGGAGCCTCGTTATCAGGAATTAACTGAACAGAATATTCCTGAAATACAACTTGAACATGACCAAGGGATTATTCGTGTGATCTCAGGCACATATTCAAATGGTAATCGCACTGTTAAAGGTCCTGCACAGACTTTTAGCCCGATCAATTTATTGGATATTCGTCTAAATAAAGATGCCAAACAGCATTTTGAGTTAAATCCTACGTGGAATAACATCATCTTTGTTTTAAGTGGTGAAGTGAAAGTAGATGGTCAGATTTTCCACAACCTACAAACACTTTATTTAAATCATGATGTTGATCAGGTTGAAATTGAGTGTTTGCAAGATGCTAAGTTATTGATGATGAATGGTGAACCTTTGAATGAGCCTATTGTCGCGCATGGTCCATTTGTCATGAATACTCAGGCTGAGATTCAGCAGGCTTTTGTTGATTTTCAAAATGGCCAGTTTGCTTAAATATGAGTAAATCATTATTGAATTTCAGTAATGATCATAAATAGAAATCACAGTGATGTGGTTTCTATTCTTACAAAAGTGATTTATCAAAATTTAACTGTCTGATTGATAGACATCAATTCAGTGATCGCGGGATAATTCAAAAGCCTGCACGATCTTCATAACAAATCGTTTTTAAATCACTTGATCATGATTTATGTGAAACAATGAAATTTCATGTAAAAAGCCTAGTTTAAGAAAACTAGGCTTTTTTGTGGATTACAACTTATTGAAATAAAATAATTAACGTAACCGATTTCGCATAAGGTGTATTATGTTAATTTTAGAAATACTAATCAGAGGCTTTAGTTAAATCAAAAAGGAATTTTTCGCCATCTTCGTAAAAAATTGCTGATACAACCCTATAAACCTCTGTCTTAAGACCTTTAAACTCAAAAGGAATAATTTCATCATAAACGATGTCAAAAGAGGGTAATTTATGGGATGAAATCTTAATCATTTTATCTAAATATTCAATTGTTATCTGAGTACTTTTACTTAATTTATTCAGAAAATCTTTTTCAATAAAAAAACCATTTACTACAAATCCTGCTTTTGTTCCTTGAGAGTCAATTGAATAAGCCTTAGCAAAAGCCGTATTCATCTGAAATTCAGCTGGGTTATATAAGTAATTCTGTTTTAACATTTTTTCTGTAAATGGACTAATCTGTTCAGCATTATAATGGGATATAGAGTATCCAGTTTTTTCGTTATAAGAGTATTGGATTCTTTCTCCACCAGCTACGACTGTTCTAACACCTAATCTATATTTTTTTGTGATCGTCAAAAGATGATAATGAGCAATAAGTAGTTCCTCTACATATTTCGAAATGAAGATTCCATCTGTATGTTCTAAATTAGTTAAATCAACTGTTTTAGCAACCCCATCATTTATAATAAGAGTTGTTTCAAATGGAAATGGCGGTACGCCTATCCAAAATGGACTAGATAACCTCAAATAAACAGAACTTAATAATTTTAATAAATGCTGATCTTGTAATTCTCTAAGACTCCAACCAGCTTTTTCTAATTCAGATCCAAAGCCACATATATCAATCCAAGCAGCTACACAAGGTTGTGGGGTCAAATTATTATTTTGGGCATTCTCATACCATTCCATACTTTTTTTATACTCTGGATGGTCAGATGGGCTTTTCATAGGATTATCATCGACAGGATTCATAATAGACATGCAAATTTATAGGGAATTAATATTATCTATCTGTTATAAAAAACAATGAAGTAGCTACCAAAAATAATTCCATATTTAATATAAACAACGGTTACCCCCACTCCGAAATGAACTCAACTTACTCTAAGAGCAGTCGAATAACTCCTATTAAAGTATTGCAGATCTTCCTAATATTTTCGCTTCGGAGCCACGTATCTAGATCGTATCTACACAAAGGGTAATATTGCTTTCCCTTATAGACTGAGATTTCGATTTCACACACTGCTTCGATACACTACTAGATCTCAGTCTATTTAACATAATGGGCGTTATGCGAAATTGAATTTAAATAGTTTATATTTTTCAATAATTTATTTAATTTAAAAAACGTCACTCATCCTCAAAAAGAGCAACTCAGAAACAAGTCGCTTTCTTTTTGAGCAATTTTGATACATTTTGCAACTAAAAAATGGCTTTTGATTTTAATCCATCAATGTTTCAAGCCGACTTACGTGAATTGACACGACCTTGAATCACAGCTTTAACATTATTCTTGGCATAATTAAAGAATACTTTTAAAGGCGACAACTTAGGATTCGGTTTCTTCCCTTCACCAATCGCTTTGAATTGTGCTGCATACCAAAGAATTTCCATAATCGCCATTTTATCGACAAAAGGAATACCTGTTTTAATTTGCTCAACTGCATAACGTACATCACGCCCTGCAATAAGATTATTGGTTACATCGGTTTCAACAGCCAAAGGACGTGCAATTCCGATAAATTCACATGCCCCACTATCTAAAGCAGCATTCATGCCTTGTGCGGTACGGAAACCGCCTGTCACCATCAACGGACACTTCACTTCCTTACGAATTTTCTCAGCAAAATCGAGGAAATAAGCCTCGCGCGCAATCGTACTTTCCTTACGCTTATCAGCTTTCGCCCCTGCCATTGCAGGTGCTTCATACGTACCACCTGAAACTTCGATCAGGTCAATACCCGCTTCATCAATTGCTTTAAACACTTGAATCACTTCTTCTTCAGTGATGCCACCACGTTGGAAATCTGCCGAATTCAGTTTCACGGATACAATGAAATTTTCAGAAGTTTTGCCACGTACAGCTTTATAAATTTCTAATAAGAAACGCATACGATTTTCAATCGAACCACCCCATTGGTCAGTACGCTTATTGGTCAATGGTGAAAGGAATTGGCTAATCAAATAACCATGCGCACCGTGTAATTGCACACCTTCAAAACCTGCTTTTTCACAAATACGTGCTGACTCAGCAAAACGCTGAATTAAATCTAAAATTTCACTTTCTTCAAGTGCACGTGGTGTACCAAATGTAGAAGCCAATAATGGACTAAAAGGAACAGCCGACGGTGCAACAGTTTCCGCATTTAAACCACGCGGACACTGACGTCCTGGGTGTGAAAGCTGAATTAACTGTACCATTTTGTGCTTTTTACCGACATTTGCCCACTCAGTCAATTTTGCTAAATCACGTTCAGTTTCAACAACAACAACACCTGGCTCATTCTTGGCACGAAAATCCACCATGACATTACCAGTGATTGCACAACCTAAGCCACCTTTGCCCCAAGCATCGTACAAACCTAGATGTAAATGATTCGGTTGACCTGCATGATTGGCAAGTGCTTCACTCATTGCACCTTTGATGATGCGGTTTTTAAATGTGGTCTTTTTTATATCGAATGATTGTGCAAGATGGCTCATGATCAAATCTCTTTTTAGTGATTAGAGTTTTTACTCTAAATTAATATTATCCTAAATCAAGAGTAATTTTGACAATGCATTTTGTCAACTTTGTAAGTGAATATAAAAAAGAATATTGAGGAAATGACCCAGAATTAATATTGACTAGCTGCGATTAATCTTTTTGTATAATCGTTCAAAGGCTTATCAAATAAGGCTTGTGTATCCTGAAACTCAATCATTTTTGATTCTTTTAACACTAAAATTTTCTGACAAAGAGCTTTTACAACTTGTAAATCATGACTAATAAATAAATAACTGATTTGATAGTCACGTTGCAATTGGCGCAATAATTTTACAATTGTTCGTTGTGTCGTTCGATCTAATGCTGAAGTTGGTTCATCTAAAATCAGCAATCGTGGCTTTAATGCAACCGCTCGAGCCAATGCCACACGTTGTCGCTGCCCTCCTGACAATTCATGCGGATATTTTTGCTTCACTGTGATCGATAATTCAACTTTATTCAAAATTTCATTCATTTGAATAATAATATCTGATTCTTTTAATTTCTGAAGTTCCAAACCTTCACGGATAATCTGTTCAACAGTCATGCGAGGATTCAGACTACTATAAGGATCTTGAAATACGATCTGAAAACTGGAACGTAATGGGCGAAGTTTGCGTTGACTTAAACGATTTAAATCTTGATTGAGTAAGACAATATTCCCAGAGCTTTCAATCAATCTCGCAATTGCCAATGCTAATGAGGTTTTTCCAGAACCACTATCCCCAACAATTCCAATGGATTCTGCACGATGTAAACGTAAATTTATTGGTTCAACAGCAACGAAATACTCATTTTTTCGACTGAATATCCCCTGCTGAATCGGAAATTTAACCCCTACCCGATGCAAGGATAAAACCAAATGGTTTTCAGAATCTGACTTATTCGCTTCACCAAAATCTTGATTCAATAAAAACTTGGTATATTCAGCTTGAGGATTGTTAAAAATATTTTTAACCGCGCCTTTTTCTTCTACTTTCCCTTGATTCATCACGATCACATGGTTGGCATATTTACGCACTAAATTTAGATCATGACTCACTAAAATCATTGCCATATTGTGATTGAGAATAAGCAATTGTAATAAATTCAGTACTTGTGATTGAAGCGTTACATCGAGTGCTGTCGTTGGCTCATCAGCAATGATAATTTCGGGTTTCTGTGCCAATACCGAAGCAATTAGAACACGTTGTCTTTGCCCGCCAGATAACTCGTGTGGATAACGATCTAACTTTTCCTCGGGGTCATCCATTCCCACATCACAGAGTAAATCATAAACACGTTTTCTGACTTTATACTTAGACATTCCTTCTAAAAGCAAAGCTTCGCCTACAATTTTTTCAACTTTGTGCAAAGGGTTCAATGCTGTCATGGGCTCTTGGAAAATCATCCCAATTTTTTTACCCCGAATATTGAGTAAAGCATTGGAATCTAGATGTAAAAGATCTTGCTCATGGTAAACTGCTTGACCCGTGACTTTTAAATTTTCAGCAAGCAACCCCATCAGTGCCAAACCACTAATCGACTTCCCTGAGCCACTTTCCCCTACAATCGCGACCGTTTCACAGCGATGTAAATCAAAATTGAGGTTTTCCACCAATACCGTTTTTTGCTCATTTTCAATATGTAAATTTTGAACTGAGAGCAACAAATTTGGATCATTTTTGGCGTCTTGGATCGAATGCATCACGTGTTGCCTCCCCAATGTAGATCAATAATGAAAGCACCAAAGCCAAACTAAAAAAACCAGATAAAGCCAGCCACGGCGCGTTTAAATTATTTTTCCCTTGCAATAATAATTCACCTAGAGAAGCAGCATCTGGTGGTAAACCATAGCCTAAAAAATCCAAAGCTGTCAGTGCAGTGATATTTGCAGTAAACATAAAAGGAAGCTGCGACAAACTAGAACTTAAGACATTAGGAAGAATATGTCGGAACATAATCATCAGATCACTCACACCCAAAGCCCGTGCAGCACTGACATACTCTAACTTTCGGGCTTTTAAAAATTCGGCACGTACAATGCCAACTAAACCTGTCCAACCGAAAAGCAACATGATCAGAAATAACCAATAAATACTGGGTGTAAATATGCTGACGAGAATCATCACCATGAATAAAGTCGGTAATCCCCCCCAGACTTCTAATATTCTTTGACCGATTAAATCAACCCATCCACCGTAATAGCCCTGTATCGCACCAACGATGATTCCAATCACCGAAGCAAACAACGTTAAGACAAGTCCAAAGAGTAATGAAATACGTAGTCCATATAGAATACGTGCTAAAACATCACGCCCTTGATCATCTGTTCCTAACCAATTTTGTGTTGTCGGTGGCGATGGGACTGGTACGCTTAAATCCAAATTTGGCGTTTGATAGGAATAACGTAATATCGGCCAAATTGCCCAACCTCTTTCGTCAATGAGCTGCTGCACTACAGGATCACGATAATCTGCTTCAGTCTCAAATACACCACCAAAAGTTGTTTCCGGATAGACGTTAAATACTGGCGCGTAATAATGTTGATTATATTTCACCAATAATGGTTTCTCATTTGCGATTAACTCTGCTGAGAGAGAGAGCACAAAAAGAATGATAAATAAAATAAAAGAGAAGTACCCTAATCGATTGCTTTTAAATTTTTTTAACCGTGCGCGTAGGATCGGTGACATTATTTCGCACCTCGCGATTCAAAATCAATTCGAGGGTCAATCACACTATAAATCACATCACAAATCAGTCGTAAAACCAGCCCAAACAAAGTTAAAAAGAACAATGTCCCAAAAATAACAGGATAATCACGCTGTTGAATTGCTTCAAAACCAAGTAACCCGACTCCATCTAAATTAAAAATAATTTCGATGAGTAAATTGCCAACAAAAAATACGCCTACAATCACTTCAGGCAAACCTGCAAGAATCACCAATATTGCATTACGAAATACATGTCTATACAGCACATAATTTTGCCCAAATCCCTTAGCGCGTGCGGCTAAAACATATTGCCGTTCCATTTCTTCCATAAACGAGTATTTGGTCAGATAAGTCAAACTGGCAAAACCACCCAATACCATAGCCAGTAAAGGCAAAGTCATATGCCAGAAATAATCAAAAATTTTGCCCCATAAACTGAAACTTTGAAATTGTTCAGAAACAAAGCCTTGCAATGGAAACCATTGAAAATAAGAACCACCTGCAAAAAACACGATCAACAAAATTGCAAAAACAAAAGCAGGGATCGCATAACCGACTGCGAGCAGTAACGAGGTCGATTTATCAAACAATAAACCATGTTTTTTGGCTTTTTTAATTCCAAGTGGAATCGAAATCAGGTAAATCAGTAAGGTGCTCCATAAGCCCAATGAAATCGTGACTGGCATTTTTTCTAATAATAATTGCGTCACGGCTTTATCTTTAAAAAAACTGTTTCCAAAATCAAAAGTTAGATAGCTTTTTAACATTAAAAAAAATCGTTCATGCGCAGGTCGATCAAAGCCATATTGTGCTTTGATTTTATCGACCATCTCCTCACTTAATCCCTGAGCACCGCGGTATTCTTGACGATTGACTGAAGTAGATAATCCCGCCGTCGTTCCATCAACACCTTGAAAGTTTTCAGCTTGCTGAATCGCTTGTTCAACAGGGCCGCCTGGCGCAATTTGCGTAATCGCAAAATTGATCAATAACACAAAGAACAATGTTGGAATGATCAAAAATAATCTTTTGAGTATATATCTGCCCATTAAAACATTGTTCCTTATAACCTCATTACAGCACTGTATAATTGTATTATTTTATAACACCAATAATCCAATGATGCTGATTAATACCTATACACAATTATTCTTCTAAACATTGATTTATACAAATTTCATTGAAAAGCACCATGATTTTAAATCATCAACTTTTTAAATCACCTATTTTTTAAATAATGAGCCACTTTATTTGTTTGAGTAGAATCTGACCACCAATATTCTAAACCTAAAGATAACTTAGGTTTAATATCAGGTTGACGATACATATTCCAATAAGCATACCAATTTTGATCATTGCCATAGGTCAATATCTGGTAATAACCCGCTCTCAAAACACGATCTAAAGCACGCGTATGTAGTACCAATTGCTCTCTACTCGGTGCACGAATAATCTGCTGTATTAATTGATCCACAACAGGATTTTTAATGCCTGAATAATTATAATTGCCTATCTCGTCTGCCGCTTGACTCCCCCACATTTGCGCCTGTTCAGCCCCTGGGCTTAAAGACTGTGGCATATTCATCGGTGTCATTTGAAAATCTAAACGGCGCATGCGCTCCGTATATTGTGGCGTGTCCACTTGACGAATCGTCGTTTGGATGCCTAATTTTTTTAAATTGCGAATATATGGCAACAGTGTTCGTTGTATACCATCTTGATGAATTAAAAATTCAATTTGAATTGGATTCCCTTTACGATCTACCAATTGTGCGTTTTTAAACTGGTATCCTGATTTGAGTAAAATTGAACGTGCAATCAACAAATTTTGGCGATTAAAACCACTGGCATCAGAAACTGGATATTTCCAATTGCTCAACGTGCCTTGACGTTGTAGCGGATTAAGTTGGTGAAGATAAGGTTTGAGAATATCTAACTCTTTAGCACTCGGCGCACCAGTCGCTGCCAATTCACTATTTTGAAAATGGCTTTGCAGACGAATATTTTGACCATAGAGCAATGCTTTATTGATCCATTCAAAATCGTAGGCATAGGTTAAAGCTTGTCTAAAATGAATATCATTGAATGGCGCTTTTCGAGTATTAAAGACCAAACTTTGTGTGAGGGCTGGTGTTTCAATTTTCGCTGTGTATTTCTGTACCAAACCCGATTTAACTGCGGGGAATAGATATTCCGCGACCCAGTTCCGTGCATTTTTTTCTTGGTAAAAGCTATACTGTCCAGACTTGAATCCTTCAAATGCAATCTCAGGGCTTCGATAATAAACAAACTTCATTTGATCAAAATTATAGCGCCCACGATTTACCGCTAAATCTTTCCCCCAATAATTTGGATTTCGCTTATAACGAATACTCCGTCCCGCATCGATCTGATCAATCAAATAAGGTCCTGAACCTAAAATTGGTTGTAAAGTGACTTTGGTATAGTCTTTATTTTTCCAATCTGCTTTTGAATAAATCGCAATCCTAGCCAAAATCAGGGGCATATCTGGATTATGTTCAGATTTGAACGTCATTTTAACTTGGGTTTGAGATAAAACTTCGGTCTTGGCTAAGTCCGATAAATACATTTGGAAACCAAGATTGGCTTTGCTCTGAATCGTATCAAAAGTAAATTTAACATCTTCAGCGGTGACTGCTGTGCCATTACTAAAACGCGCTTTTGGATTTAAATGGAAAATCACAAAATTGGTTTTTTGTGGATCAAAAGTGACTTTCTCTGCCAATAATGGATAAAGCACGCCCGCCTCATCTAAAGAACTATCCATCAAAGTATCAAACAGATAGTTAATCCCTTCAGTTGAACTACCTTTACCATTCATACTATTGAGATTATCAAAAGTCCCTAAGCTGGAAGTGCTGATATAACCGCCTTTGGGGGCATTAATATTGGCATAAGGCATCGCCTGAAACTTGGCATAATGAGGTGTATTGTGAATGGCAAGATAAGCTGTTGTCTGCACAGCAGCATGCAAATGCATCGTTGCCATGCACAAGCCTAATGTAAGCCCGATTGGACTTACATAGATAGAATTTAGGTACATTCCCCTAATTTCCTTTATTTAGAATAAGCTGTTAATTAAAGGCTTGGAACTTTAATCACGCTACCAATACGCAAAGAAGCTGTAGGTTTAAGATTATTCATTTCCGCAAGTGCGCTTGAATCAATACCATATTTACTTGCAATACGAATCAAAGAGTCGCCACTTTTCACTTTGTAATCCGATACAGTTTTTGGAATACGAATGGTTTGTCCACGTTGTAAACCCGCACGCGATTTTAGATCATTTAAATCAGCCAATTCTTGCACAGACAAACCGACACGACTTGCAATCGCATTCAACGACTCACCTGATTTCACCGTATAACTTTCAGTGTCTTTACCTGTCAATTTTGCAACCGTTTTGGCAGATGCTTTGACATCTTCACGATCTTTTGCTTCTTTAATTTGATTGGTTTTCGCAGTTTCACCTTCTAGCTTCAAATGTTGACCAATATTCAAAGATGCATTACGCGATAAACCATTTAAATCAGCTAGATAAGAAAGCTGTAGCTTATATTTTCGTGCAACACTTGCCAAAGTTTCACCTGATTGCACGACATGTACATCTTTGCTTGCAGCTTGAGCTTTCACTTCATTTTTAGAATGTGCTTTATCTTTTACTGTTGGTTCAGGTGTACCTGTGAGTTTCAACTTTTGTCCAACAAATAAGCCCGATGTAGTGTTTAAACCGTTTAAATCTGCAACCTGACTGACTTGTAACCCATATTTATTGGCGACAGCGGTTAAGCTATCTCCTGCTTGAACAGTGTAACTGTCTGGTGTGGTACTTCCTTCTGGAATCTTAATCGTCTGTCCAACAAGTAAGCTTTTTGACGGAGAAATTTTATTCAACTCTGCCAATTCAGAAAGTGTTAACTTAGACTGAGTTGCAATACTGGATAATGTATCCCCACGCTGAACTTTATAATTTTCAGTCTTGTACTCAGTTTCAGCTTTCACATTTTTAAATTTACTTTGATCAACCACTTTAGATTCAAGTTTTGAATCAATTTCTTTTACTTCATTGACTGGTACATTAATTTTTTGACCAACATACAAACTCCTAGAAATATCGAGTCCAGGGGTTAAATCAGCAAGTTCATTTACAGATAAAGCATAACGATCAGCGATTACTTTTAAGTATTCACCGCGCTTAACTTGATAAGTCTTGGTTTTGATTTTGGCAACAGGTTTAGATGTATCTGCACGAACCACAGTTTTATTAATTTCAGACAATTTATCTTCAGCAGAATCTTTCAATTTCAACTTCTGCCCAACAAATAAATTACTACTCGTCGTCAAGTTATTGTAACTCGCCAATTGCGAAACAGATAAATCAAACTCGTTTGCAACACTGGTTAAACTGTCATTCGGTTTTACAACATAGGTTGTTGGTGCTGTATCTGTAGATTTTTTTGTAGGTGCATCAACTTGAGGTTTCGCATCATATAAATATAAAGTTGCGCCAACAAACAAAGTACCATTTGGATCAACTTGGTTCCATTTGGCAATATCTCGCCAATTCACACCATTTTTTAAGGCAATCGTCGCTAAAGTATCACCAGATAATACAGTGTAAGTACTACGTTTACCTTTTGGTGGTTCAACTACAACTTCGCTGTCAGTCTTTTTAAAGTTTTTATCTTTATTTAATTTTGCTTCTTCAGAATTGGCTGGCGTTGTATCCGCTAAACCTTTTGGATAAGCAAAACCAACCGTATTTTCCTTACCTTGTACATTGGCAACAGATTGACTGGTTTGAATTGCCGTTAACTTAATTTTGCCATCGTACGGATCTAAAACTTCCGTACCTTGCGGTGCAATGGCTTTAATCTCATTCACAACTTCTTCTTTCTCGGCTTGCGTTGCTTGAGGTTCTAAAACTTGTTTGACTGTTTCTTTCTCTCCTTCAGCTTTTACGGCTGCAAGAATTTGCGCTTTTTCATTGGCTGAAATTGGTGGTTCAATCGCAACTGGCTTGACATTCGTAGCAGGCGTCACTGCCACAGGAATACGTGGTGCGCTTGGAATGTCTGCATTGGTCGCAAATTTTGCTAAAGCATCAGCATTCGATGGTGTTGTTTTTAAAACACTTAACGGACTGGCTGAACTCGACGATGAATAAGATGTCGTTGGTTTAGGATTACTTGTTAAGACTGGTGGAACCGCTTTTGCAGGGGTAATAGATTGAGTAACACCAGAAACCGTTGTAGGAGACAAGGTTTGTGTTGCTGTCGATGGACTATTATTACTCGCCCATAAACCGCCATCATAGCTTGATTTAAGTGCTTTTAACTTACTGTCAATGGTTGGACTTAAATCAGCAGGAATTAATACACGTAAAGTACTATTTGGATCAACTGCTTCACCACGATGCCCTGGATTCAGTGCATACAGTTCAGCACGACTTAATCCAGTAATCGAGGCAATTTGATTCAATTGCACACCAGGTGGTACAGCCACTTCTCTAAAGTGTGGACGATTGGCAATTGGCGGTAAAGAAACACCATATTTAGAAGGACTTTTAATAATTTGCGCTACAGCCAAGAATCTTGGCACATAGTTCATTGTTTCTTGTGGTAAACGTAAAGACCAATAATCTGTAGGTAAACCCGCAGCTTGGTTACGGTTAATCGCTTGTTGAATACGACCTGGTCCTGCATTATAAGCAGCCAAAGCCAATTCCCAAGAGCCGAATTGATTGTATAAACTTCCTAAGAACTCATAGGCTGCACGGGTAGACTCAACTACGTCACGACGTCCGTCATATAAACTGGTCTGTCTTAATCCGTAAATTTTCCCTGTACTTGGAATAAACTGCCACATCCCCGCTGCTGCCGCACTACTCGTCGCAGCAGGGTCATAAGAACTTTCAATAATTGGCAATAAAGCTAATTCTGTTGGTAAACCACGACGTTCTGCTTCTTTTACAGTGTGGTATAAATAACGTGATGCACGCGCACTCACGCGGTCAATATAAGGTTGACGTGCAGCAAACCAACTCCGCTGTGCATCAATCCTCGGATCCCAGCGGTCTTCATTCATTTTAAAACCGACAGACATCCGTTTCCAAACATCACCATGCTTTAAGATCAGTAAACGATCACCCTCTACTGCACGCATATCTGTTGCAGAAAGTAAATCTTCGAGCGAATCTAAACTATTCGCATCCAACATTCCTGCGGTTGATGTTTGAACTTTTGACGATGTTGGCGTAGAAGAACACCCAGCAGTCAAACCTAGTGCCGCGAATGCAGATGTTAATAATGATAATTTAAAGAAAACAGACGCAGTAGGTTGCCACACCATTGTGGTAGGTTTAAACATAAGGGTTCCGAACAACATATTAGTAAATTATTTTATCTTTGCCATTTTAGTAGAGCTATACGCGCATACAAGGCAAAATTTGAATGCTTATTGCATACAAATGTTACAAGAAATTAAAAAAATCTCTGTTCATGCGTAGAAAACGCCGATTTGCGTATACAATAAATTGTTCACCTACGATGTTCAACGCTTAATTCACTTTCATTGGTTATATCTATGTCGCAAACACTCACCCTTTATGTCGATGGCGCTTGTAAAGGCAATCCTGGTCCTGGTGGCTGGGGAGCATATATCATCACGCCAAATGAAGAACATAAACTATGTGGTGGCGAGTTAGACACAACCAATAATCGTATGGAACTTACCGCAGCCATCGAAGGTATTGCTTTTTGCCCTATTTCTGAAAAATTGATCATTTGGACAGATTCTAACTACGTTAAACGTGGTATTACTGAGTGGATCGAAGGTTGGAAAAAGAAAAACTGGAAAGATGTCAAAAATCCAGATCTCTGGAAAAAGTTAGATGCTACATGCCAAGGTCGTGAAATTGAATGGAATTGGATCAAAGGACATGCAGGACATCCAGGTAATGAGATGGCAGATCAGTTAGCCAACTTAGGTACTGAGCAAAGACTTGCAGGTAAAACGACAACTTCCATTACAACTAGTCCAAAAACTGGCAGTCAGCAAGATTCGATTGAACAACAGAACCCTATAGAAAATGATAAAAAAAAAATTGAAAAAGATTGGTTACTAGATGACCCTTTTGGTTTTGATTTCGTAGATTCTGAGGATGAAATGATGTCAAATGAAGAAAACCAGTCAACAAAAAATATGTTACAGAAAAATCTGCAAGTTGACGAACAAGCAGCTGTTCAAGTTGATAATGAAAACAATATGGTGAATGATCAAGTCATGGGCTTAGATATCGAACAGAACGAAACACTTCATGTAGTAACGAATATTCACCCACAAATCTTCATTACGCCTGCAACCATAAAATTACATGGATCTCGTCAATTTATTCTCGATACAGAAACCACTGGTTTCTACTATCAGGATAGTGACCGTATTATCGAAGTCGGTGCGATTGAAATGATCAATCGTAAACTCACAGGTAGTTCGATTCATATTTATATCAATCCTGAAAAACCTGTAGGTGACTCTGAAGCCATCCATGGTATTACAGACGAATTCTTAAAAGATAAACCTAAATACGATGAAATTGCACAAGTGCTTTTTGACTACCTAAAAGGCAGTGAAATTATTGCGCATAACGCAAGCTTCGATATGAACTTCTTAGATATGGAGTTCAAACGCAGTGGTTTACAAGCACTGTCTGAAGTCTGTGAAGTGACAGATACCTTGGCAATGGCGAAAAGCAAACATCCAGGACAGAAAAACTCTTTGGATGCATTAGTGCGTCGTTATGAAATTCCGCAACGTGACCGTACCTTCCACGGTGCATTACTCGATGCAGAGATTTTATCTGACGTCTACTTGGCAATGACTGGTGGACAAGTATCCTTTGACATGGATGCAATTTCTGAACATACTGAACAAGCTTTGGGGAATACCGCACGACAAAAAATCGAAATCGAAGTTCCTGTTATTTTAGCTTCAGCTGAAGAACTTGAAGCGCACGATAACTGGATCAAACAATTCCAAGAAAAGCATGGGGAAGCTTGCATTTTTGCAAAATAATTTTTGACATAAATCATTATTTTTTTATGTAAAGATTCTGTTCTTCAGCTATATTAAACTTAGAAAATCGAACTTCTTTGAGAGCTCGATATAGAACATTTAGATACCCAGGATAGGTGCAGATCAATGTCTTACCAAACCTCTATACATTTTGATCCGACAGCATTACTAATTATTAAAAAAGAAGTTGATAATTCAATTTTACAAGTAGAATCTGCTGTCAGTAGTTTAGTTGAAGATCAAACATTACCTTTTGGTATTGATGATGCATTACTTCAATTTGAACAATGTGCCCATGTACTGATGTTAATTGATATGCCACAAGTCGCAAAAATTACCGAGCTTGCGGCATTATTGATGCGCAAAATCATGCAAAATCCACGTGAAGTAAATACCCAAAATGTGATTGCATTGAGCGAAGGGACAACCATGCTCAAACGCTATATCGAGTTTATTTGTTTACGTGAAGTCAAGGTACCTCAATTCTTACACGACACACTGAATCGTTTAGAACTCGCTCTAGGTTTAGAACTCACACCTGAAGGGCAAGCGATTGCACCACTTCTTGACTGTGTAACACCGAATTTCACTTTGCCACAACCTCCAGAATTGGAAAAATCAGTTTATGTGCATAAACTGTATAAACTCAGTTTGCATAAACTTCTGAAACAACAAGAAACTGAATTAGATTTACAAGCAATTAAACTGGTCGGTGCATATCTTGCCAATGAAGCGAAAGACCAAACCAGTGCTCAATATTGGGCATTAACTTCTGTAGCCTTCAATCAAATTGACAATTTAATTCTCAATGATACACGCCTGAGAACCTTAATCAGTATTGAAACTAATATTTCAACTTTCTTCAAAAATCAAAATGATTTCAAAGCATCATTAACTGATTTAGCCAATATACTGAGTCTTTGTATTAGCCAAGAAGATGAAATTTCACAACATATCCGTGATCAAATCAATATTGGTGAAGATATTCTCACAGATACACAACTACAAATTTTTAGCCGTCATTTGTATGGCCCTGATTTCAATACTGTGCATAGCATCAGCCAGCTCATTACAGATGAAATGTCACAGATTCGTAATGATATTGAGTTTAACTATCAAAATATGAGTGATGAAAAAACTCAAGAATTGAAAACTAAACTGACTGATCTTGCACATGTGTTTAAGGTCTTGAATTTGAACGAAGCATATATTGAACTGAAACAACAAGCTGATCTTCTTTCTCAAGACAATATGCTAAAAGATGAAAACTATGCGCAACAACTGATGAATAGTATTCTTTCTGCGATGAATTCTATTGGTATTCTTGAGCGAAACTACACCTCGAATCGTTTACAGCTTAAAGTGAATAATTTACAAATTTCTTTAGATCGTTTAGATGAGGCACATGATGCCCTACTGACTGAAACGAAAGCCTTGGTAGATTTGAGTGCGCAATCACTGGTGCAATACCTACAAGAACCACAGACCAATCTAGAATCTATTCCATCGCAATTCCGCGAAATCGGCGGTGCGCTGATCTTCCTTGCAGCACGTGATGGTCAAAAAGCTCTACTTCAATCTGCTGAATTTGTTCAAAAAAGCTTAGAGAAAGAGCAAGTATTGAACAAAGAACAAGTTAATAAACTTCTCGATGTCTTGGCAAGTGCAGATATGATGATTGAAAACCTACAAAACAAACAACCTGTTTTGCAGAAAATGTTTGATGTCGCACCAACAAGTAGTCAAAACTTAAAAACGGTAGCTTAATGTCTGACCAAAATTCAGAACTATCACTTGCTTATATCTTCCACCATCATCAACTGTTGGTGGATGAAAACCTACAACTTCCTAAAGTTGAAAAGTTAGCAAATGATCTTAGCTTTAACTCGGGTGATCAAATCATTGCCCGAGATCTTTTTATTGAAGATCAAATTCCGGCAGGCTACCAACTTATTCCGATTCGTCAGTTGATCTCACAATGGACAAAAACTGAATTTGAACAAGCCAGTCGAGCTTTACAACTGCTTGAATGGCGTCGAAATCATAAATTTTGTAGCCATTGTGGGCATGAAACAGAAGTCCATCCTACTGAATATGCTATGGTTTGCCCTGCTTGTCGTTATCATCAGTATCCACGCGTACAACCCTGTATTATCACTGTGATTACCCGTGGCGATGATGAAATTCTTTTAGCAAAAAATGCGAAAAATAAAGGCAGTATGTATGGACTGATTGCAGGTTTCGTTGAGGTTGGGGAAACACTTGAAGAAGCTGTAAAACGAGAAACTTTGGAAGAAGTTGGTTTAAAAGTTAAAAATGTCACCTATCTTTCTAGCCAACCGTGGCCATTTCCAAGCAATCTCATGCTGGCGTTTAAAGCTGAATATGAATCAGGTGAAATCGTACTGCAAGAAGAAGAAATTAGTGATGCACATTTCTTTAAATTTGATAATCTACCTGAAACACCATTCTCAGGTAGTATTGCACATGCCATGATTGAACATGTCATTCACAATACACCTATGCATCAAGAATGAATGTATTACTCAAAAAATAATGTTCAAAAAAATCCCCAATTTATTGGGGATTTTTCATTTCACGATCCAAAATTTGAATAATCTCAGAACGTGTTTTAAAGAAGCGACTAAACAGGCTTGAGACACTACCCATAATTGAAATATGACCTGTTTTGGGAATAGTCACAATTTCACAATGATTACCTTGTGCAATAAGCTGCTGTTTAAAGTCCAAAGAATTTGTATCTTTCACGATTTGATCATTCTGTGCCAAGAATAAGTAATGTTTCACCTCATTCTTTTCGACAAAATAATAAGGCATCACTTGTTGATAGGGTACAGCTTGATCAAAAGCATCTTCTGCTAATGGATCACCTTTATAATCAAAATGATAAGGCCCAGCAATGCCAATTAATGCTTTAATATTTTGCTTTATCGCCAATGAATAATGTTGCGGGTGATAGAGTAAGGAGGCAATATTAAAAGCACCAGCTGAATGCCCAATCAAGGCAATTTTTGCCGTTGAAATCCCCAATCGAGACTGTTGTTGCTCCAAAAAGTTTAAAGCAATCGCCAGATCATCAATATAACTTGGAAATTTATGTGTTGGTGCTAAATGATAATTCATCACTGCAACATCATAACCAAAACGACTAAATGCCTCACCAACAAATTTATACGCTGTCTTATCACCATGACTCCACGCACCACCATGTACAAAGACAATTAATGGCTTAAGTTGAGTTTGATTAGAAACATAGAGGTCTAAACGCTGTCTTGCTTTCAAACCATAAGCAACATTGTGTTTAATGGAATAACCCTTTTTCGGAGTTAATCCATTAATCGTAATGCTGCCTAAATCGTATAAACGAAAATCTTGGTACTGCGACTTTAATACATCAAACTGTTTAAGGAGTTTCTTTTTTAAAGGCTGTAATTTACTGCTGAATAACATTATTTGATGGCTCTGCCGCATTCGGATCAATTGCAACTGGTGTTTGTACATCAGGTTGCTGCACATTGCCGACTACCGGTGCTGTAAAAGCTGAAGGCTGAAGTGAATTATTGGCTTGTTCGATATTATCAATCAAAGTCACAATTTTAGTCACATTGCCAACCTTTTGTAAAACATCATTTAAATCATTAACTTCAGCATTATTCAAACGACCCAATATGTATAGCACCCCATCTTCAGTATGTACAAGAACCTTATTATCTGAAACTACAGGCGCTTTCATGATCAAACCACGTGTATTTGCAGTCACTGTAGCATCTTGCATAATGGTGCTATAACCAATTTGGCTACCGACAGTAATATAATTATGTACCGTCTTAACATCACTCATTGCACGTAAGTTATCTTCAGCCAATTGTTTTAAATGTGCATCTGGAACTTGCCCAGTGAGTAAAACATTACTATGAAAACTATTGATATTCACTCGCGATTGCTTAAAGCGAACATCTAATTTATATAAGTTAATTTTAGCAGTACGTTCAATAGAAGAATCAATAAAAACTTGCCCTAAAGATCTCACACCACTTTCTGTTCCGACTGGTGCAGAACCTGTACCACCGGATATAAAACTTGCGCAACCAGACAAACTTGCTACACACATCATGGTGATGACAATACGCTTTAACACTCAGCAAGACTCCTATTGATTTTAGCCTGTATAACAATGCTTTTATATTGTTAACATGCTGGAAAATATCTTATTTTTTAAATAACTGTGCCTAAATATACATCACAGATTAATCAAGTCTGCATCTAAAGTAAATGCATTTTCAATCCAAGATAGATCATAAGAGATTTTACTCAGGTCTGGCTGTACGTTTTTTGCAATTTTATGATGTAAATCAAAACCAATTACATCAAAACGGCAATAATATTGTGCAAATTGTGGATACTCTTGTAAAAATAGCAGTGCTGTTTTCAACATTTTCCGTTGTTTAGATAAACTCACCACTTCAAAAGCATGCCCCATCTGAGTGGGTGTTCTTGCTTTCACTTCAACAAATACCAGATCTTGTGCTAATTTAGCAATAATATCAATTTCACCAAAACGTGAAAAATAATTCAATTTTACAACTTCATAATGATGCTGAATCAGTAGTTCGACTGCCTCATGTTCAGCCCACGCTCCGAGAGAAAAAATCGTCATTTCAAACTAATTTAACTATTTCACATCTTTCGATCTTTCGAAGAACATATACAAAGGCACCAAATTCGCTTTTGAACGTTCAAAGCATTGTGGAATACGTTCAACACGATTTCCATCAATTTTAATTTTACCCGTTCGACCATTGAAGCTTAATGTTTTAATTTGTGGGTCAAGTACAAATTTTTGCGCGATATACCATGCATCGCCACCAAATGCGTACAATCGTTGATACGCTAGAGATTTAGGTAATTCTTTATTTGCCTTAACGACCTCTTTCCACTCTTTTTCATAAATTGCAGGAACATCACAGAACTTCATGCCTTTTGGTAAAGTCTTTTGTTCTTCGATTGCAATGGCTTGTGTATAAATACGCTTTTCCTGTAGTCGAGGTATACTCGACAACCAATTATTGGTTCCAAGCAACAATATCCCCTCATTTCTTCCAATGACTTTAGGCATTTCATCGATAGGATCAACCTCACCAGAGAAGTTAGAAAAAAGTGCATTGAGGAAGTTAATGGATTCGGTTTCTGTACCTTTTTCACGAACAATATAGAGTTTCGTCACTTTATCATTTTGGATAAAGTCTAATAACGCCAAAGCATCATCATTTTTGGACAGGCTGAATTGCCACACATTCTTATCAGACTGATATACTTCATTTAGCGCTAAAACAGGAATTTTAGGTTTTGTACTCACCAAAACTTCAACATCTGGTCTCGCCAATGGTCCAATGATCATCTCGGTCTTTTTATTGACCTCTTTCTTTAAAATTGATTTTATCGGAATTTGATCAGAATTGACGAATTTCAACGGAATTTCATTTTTTGATGCTTGTGAAGCATTCAATATTCCTTGTTTAATCGTTAATCCAGCTCGCGACATAGGGCCTGTTTCAGGTAAAATGACCAGAATCTCTGCGTGAAGTTGGACGGCAAATCCAACTATTCCCAATAGCGCCACTCTTTTTATACTGTTCAATACTAATTTATTTTTCATGGAGACCTTTATGAGTGCTCAATTATTTGTCGTAGCGACCCCAATTGGGCACTTAGATGATATGACTTTTCGTTCTATTGAAGTATTAAAGTCTGTTTCTATTATTGCGGCAGAAGATACACGTCAATCTGCTCAATTATTAAAGCATTATAATATATCAACTCCGCTCACAGCGTGTCATGATCATAATGAAAGTAACAAAATTGATATACTTGTAGAAAAACTAAAAAATGGTGCGGACATTGCTTTGGTGAGTGATGCAGGTACACCATTAATCAGTGATCCGGGGTTTAAATTAGTTCGTGCTGCGCAAGAGAATGGTATTCGTGTGATTCCTGTACCTGGTGCTTGTGCTGCAATTGCGGCATTGAGTGCGGTCGGTTTACCCAGCGATCGCTTTAGTTTTGAAGGCTTTTTATCATCGAAACAATCTCAACGATTAATTCAGCTCGAGAAGCTTCAACATGAAACCCAAACCATGATTATCTATGAAGCGCCACATCGTATTTTAGATAGCGTAAAAGATATGGCGAAAGTGTTTGGGGCGGATCGTCCTGTTGGTTTTGCACGTGAAATTACCAAAACTTTTGAAACCATTAAAAAAATGACTTTGGGTGAATTGGTGACTTTTATCGAAAATGATCACCATCAACAAAAAGGCGAAATTGTTTTAGTGATTGGTGGTGCACCAGAAGAAAAAGATATGGATCAAGAGAAACTCGATAAGCTACTTAATCGTTTACTTGAAGACCTTTCCGTAAAAGCTGCTTCTCAATTGGCTGCAGATTTAACTGGGATTAAAAAGAAAGTTGCGTATCAACGTGCTTTAGAATTAACACAAAAAGAAGACTAAATTCTGAGCTATTCAGGCTAAAAATGAATTAAATCGTATCTTTAAAGTGGCTGAGTTTAAAAAAACTCAGCCACTTGTTACATAATTTATGATGTAAACATTTATTAATTCTGACCATTATTTCCCCAACGGAGATAGGCAGGTCGTTGACTGAGTAGATCATAGTATTTTTGAACATTGTCTAAAACTGGATGTTCAAGTGGTGTGAGTAGCCATCGTTGAACAGATAGACCAATAGGAATGTCGGCTAGTGTAAACTCATTGCCTGTAACAAAGGCTTGGGTCTTTCCTAACTGAGCATCCAATATTTCCATATTTTTTGTCCAAGCTTGGATACTATTTTCCACTTGAATCTTGTCCTGATGCAATGGTGAATCTCGCACTAAATGCATCAATGCATAAGTCCAACTGTTATTCAGTTCAATGCCCTGCCAATCGATCCATTGATCAATCAACGCCCGTTTTTGAGGATGCTCTGAATACAATTTTTCCCCAGTATATTGATTCGCTAAATAACGAATAATGCTATTCGACTGCCAAAGAACAAACTCTTGATCAATAAGAACAGGAATGGTTGCATTTGGATTCAAGTGTATAAATTCAGGTGATCTTGGAGATTGGAACCCTCGTCCCCAGTCTTCTCGTTCATACGCTAAATTCAGTTCATCACATAGCCACAGGACTTTTCTAACATTAATTGAATCAGCACGCCCTAAAATTTTAAGCATTATCCAACCTCATTTTTCCAAATAAAAAGCACCACTAGTGTGATGCTTCATTTTAAAATTTTATGACTATTCAGCAGACTCATCTGGTGGAACTTCTGTTATTTTTCCACCACGTGCCAAAAATGCAGCCACTTCATCTTCTAGGGCTTCACGTTGTCTTTTCTTAGCTGTTACTGTCAAAGTTTCAGCCTCGGCAAGATCAGAATCACTTACGGTAGAATCACTAGCAGCAGCACCTTTTTCGGCAGCTTTTGCCTCATCATCATCTACAACGCTGTCTTCTGAATTATCATCATAATCATTTGAATCTGTCATCTTGCACTCCCCATCAATGACTTTGATATACCAACTGAAAATTGGTGATCTTTAGCAAGAAATGTATCAAGCTCTTTCCGATTCGACTAGTATCTAAATGCACAAAAGTGAATTTTTTTTAATCAAAATCGTAATTTTATTTAAGTGATTGTTTAAAAAATATCACCAATAGATTTAAACTGCATATTGAGTACGATTTAACGTTGCCAAACCATTTGCCTGAGCCATAAATTGGTCTTTCAAAAATGGTTGTTTCTCAACTTGTTTCAAACCAAAATTACGTGCCCACACAAATGGGAATAGTTCAGCAGACTCTAAAAATCCAATCGCAGACATACTATGCATCATGGCATCGTTCTGCCCTTTACGCTGATGTTCATAACGTTTTAAAGTTTGCTCATGCGCCCAAACACCGCGTTTTTTATCTTTTAATAACACATCGCATAAAACAGCCGCATCTAAACAACCAATATTGACGCCTTGCCCTGCCAAAGGATGAATCACATGTGCGGCATCTCCGATCAATGCCAATCCATCTTTCACATAACGTTGCGCTGCTCGTGCTTTAAGTGGGAATTTAGCTCGTGGAGTCGCTTCTAATACCTCACCGAGCATGTGGTGACTTTCACGTGTTAATAATTGACAAAAATCTTGATCATTTAAACCTGAAAACTCATCTGCATAATCATCAGGTAATGTCCAAACAATCGAAATCCAATGTTCCGCTTGTTCAGGCTTTAAACTCGCCATCGGTAAAAATGCCAAAGGCCCTGTCGGGTGGAAAATCTGACGTGCCACATACTGATGCGGTTGAGTAGTCCGAATCGCACATGTCAAACCTGCTTGTTTGTAATCTAGAACATCTAAATCAATGAAAGCTTGTTCACGAACAAACGAATTTGCACCATCTGCACCAATGACCAATTTAGTTTTAAGCTCAGTACCATCCGCTAATTTAATGATCCAACAACCGACACCTTGTTCCACTCGAACCACTTTAACTTGAGTACGATAATCTTGCAGTTTTTCCAGCATTTGTTGCTGAATTACTAGATTCAACAAACTTGGCTCAACCATTGAACCTAAAGCTTGTTCAGCAGTTGGAAATTTTTCAGAGGCTTGTCCGAAGTTAATTTCACCATAACCATTTTTATTCCAAACTTGCATGCCTGTATACGGCATTTGACGAGCAAGTTTATCCCAGACATTGACTGTTTTAAGTAAATGGATCGTGGCTTGACTGAGCGCTAAAACACGTGGATTTGCAACGGATAATGTCTTTTCAGCATCCAAAATTGGCGCAGCATCTAATACCGTCGCTTGAACCCCACCCTGTGCTAATAACAACGCAGTGAGTCCACCGACTAAGCCACCACCAATGATGACTACATCGAGTAAATTTGCGTGTCGATTTAAATCACTCATGCTTTTAACCCCATCGCATAGTTGGCAACAAGTGGTTTAATGCCAGGAATCACGTCAAAAGCCACTAAACCTGTATTACGTAATAATTTCAGCATCGGGTTTTGATTACTAAACCCACGCACGACTGAATCACAGAATTTAATCACACGTCTTTGATCTGCTAAACGTGACTGCTCATAGGCTTTAAGCATTTCAGGTTCGCCAATATCATCGGATTTGGCAATCTGTTCAATGATATAACGCACTAATACATCTGCATCGCGCATACACAAGTTAAAGCCTTGCCCTGCCACTGGATGAATGGTATGTGCCGCATTACCCATTAGGATCACACGTCCAACTGCTTGTTTCTCTGCCAAAACTTGTGACAATGGGAAACTAAAACGCTTACCTGTTTTTTGGAACTTCCCTGCGCGGTCGCCATAGGTTTCTTGTAAAGCATCTAGGAAATGTTGATCATTTTCATCACCTAACCATTCGCCTTCTGTGCCTTTTTGCACTGGCCAAACCACAGAACGACGACATTCACCAGGTAATGGTAATAATGCCAATGGACCTAAATGGCTAAAACGTTCAAAGCCAACCTGTTGATGTGGTTTAGAGGTTTGTACTGTAGTCACAATTGCAACTTGGTCATAATCATGCACATCGACACCTACACCAAGTGCTTGACGACAGAATGAATCTCGTCCATCAGCAGCAATCACCAATTTTGACTTGAGTGAATGGGTATAGTCGTCATTTCGGGTTGCTTCTACATAGACAAAATCACCATCTTGTTTTAATGATGAAACTTGCACGCCATCGATCAATTCAATTAATGATTGTTGACGAACTTGTGTAAGTAACACGCGTCCTAACCAAGCATTTTCAATCACTTGACCAAAGCTTTCGACTTTTTCTTCATCAGCTTTCAAACGTGCTTTACCAAAGCTTCCTTGTTCGGTGATATGTACTTCAAGGATTGGGGTCGCATGTTCTTGTAAGGCATCCCACAAACCTAGTTTTTGGTAAATTTGTACGGTACGGCGGGATAATGCAGTATTTCGTGCATCGAAACTTGAATGATAAGGTGCAACAGTTCCATCATCATAATTTGGGTATTTCACAGCTTCTAAAAGTTTTACTGCAATATTGGCTTTTGCCAACATCAGAGCCAAACTCAGCCCAACCATTCCACCGCCAACGATGATGACTTCTTGTTGCATGCTTTGATCCTTTCTATACACGATTCAGCGAACTGAATCCTTATAATCTTGATTGATTTCATCTTACATGAAGCACGATTATTTTTGTATGGAAAATCAATATTGTTGTTTTGAATTGGTACACAACCATCAATTTTCGCATAAAAATCATCTGAATCCTTTTTATAGAACAGAGCAATTTCACAGAAAACTAAGTTTGAGTTAAAATCAGTTTTGAATAGATACAAGCTTTTGAAATATCTTAACAAACACGTATATTTCGCATAAAGTGTTTATGTTAATTTTAGGAAAAGTTAAACATGAAGATTTATGAATCCAAAGAAGAATTAATAGATGCGATTAGAAACTCGTTTAACAAATATTTAGCAGAATTTAGTCATGTTTCAGAAGACGATAAAAATAAAATAATTAATGGTGTTGATAAGACTCCTTCGCAAAATATTTCCTACCAATTAGGATGGGTCAATTTACTATTAAAATGGGAAAAGGATGAAAAGGCAGGAATACAAGTTATAACGCCTAAAGAAGGGTTTAAATGGAATAATTTAGGTGCTCTATATCAAGAGTTTTACCAAGAATATGGTCAGCATTCTCTTGATGAAAATACAGTTTTATTATCAAATAAAGTAGATGAGGTTATAGATTGGGTTCAAAGCCTAACAGATGATGAATTATTTTCAATCAACCAAAGAAAATGGGCAACGACACCTGCTCAATGGCCTGTATATAAATGGATTCACATAAATACAGTTGCTCCTTTTACTAATTTTAGAACGCAAATTAGAAAATGGAAAAGACTTCAAAAATAACCACCCTCTTGAATACAACGAGCATCATGAAAAATATTAATTATTTTAAATTAGTAACTTATAGCAAAGAAATAATTGATTAGATTCTTTCATTTCATGTTTCTTAAACTAAAGTTTCCCAATTTTCAATTTAAGAAAGCTCAAATAGTATAATACCAATCAATTTCTAAACTGACTGGTATTAAATCTATGGCTAATTTCACAACTCAAAACTTATTTTGACTGTGCCATCAACGCTTCAATATCATCAACTGACTTCACGACATTTTTGGTCAATACCAATGGACCATGTGCAGTCGCAACAACATCATCTTCGATACGAATACCAATCCCACGCCATTTGGCATCTACAGTTTCATCATCAGGTGCAATATACAAACCAGGTTCAACCGTAATCACCATACCTTGCTCAAACAGACGAGCATTGCCATGCCGATCTTTATAAGCACCGACATCATGCACATCCATACCCAGCCAATGCCCTGTGCCATGCATATAAAACTGACGATAACTTTCAGATTCAATGATTTGATCGACATCACCATGCATAATGCCAAGTTTGACTAAACCCTCAACCATGATTCGTACAGCGATGTTATGCGGTTCTCTATAAGAATTATCGATTTGAATGGCATCAATCGCAGCAAGTTGAGCATCTAAAATAATTTGATACAGTGCTTTCTGCTCAGGGCTAAATTTCCCATTCACAGGGAAAGTTCGTGTGATGTCTGAGGCATAACATTTATATTCACAAGCCGCATCAATTAAAACCAAATCACCATCTTTGAGTGATTGATTATTTTCAACATAATGCAGAATACAGCCATTTTTACCACCACCAACAATACTGTTGTACGACGGCACACAACCATTCTGACCAAACACATAATTCAATTCAGCTTCGAGTGCATATTCCATCATATTTGGACGGACGTGTTGCATGGCACGCGTATGCGCTTCAGCACTGATATTTGAAGCGATTTGCATCAATTCAATTTCTTGTTCAGATTTATGCAAACGCATTTCGTCGAGTATTTGATCGAGTTGAATCAATTGTGTAGGTACACCAAAACCACGACTCGCATCATGTGCTTGTTTGATCCAAGCACTGACTTTGGCATCAAATTCTGTGCGTTGCCCAATTCGATAAAATAATTTTTCTTTATTTAAAATTTTGGCAATAATTTCTTCATCAAGCAGATCAATTGCATAGGCTTCATCTGCTTCATAATCATCCACAGCACCATCTACACCTGCACGGTAACCATTCCAAATTTCCATCTCACGGTTACGTTCACGACAGAATAAACTATAAATATATTCTTCACCGTCAGCATCGGTTTCAATCACTGCAACGGCTTGAGGTTCGGCGAATCCTGTAAGATAGAAAAAACTACTGTCCGCACGGAATTTATAATCTGCGTCAGCATTTCGCATCACTTCAGGACTGGTTGCGATAATGGCAATACTATTGGGACCCATTTGCTCTGCGAGGCGGTCACGACGTTCCTGAAAATCGACTTGAGTCAGTTTCATTCTAGATCAGCTTTTGTTTTAAATTTGGAGTAATAAGGCAATATTTAACTTACATCTGCATGATGATGAATGCAAATATTGTCCTCATTTGTGGTTTACACCTCTCACAGATGCGAAAGGTGTAATAGAAGAATGTTCAACAATTAACTTGGACGATGCGGAGTAAACATTTCCACAACGCTGTTACTTTCTGTGGCATCAATTGCTTGTTTCATCTTGCCATGAAAGTTTTGCAATAAAGGGCTTTCCGCAACAGCAACTTTTTTACGCCCCATTGACAATGACACCGGAATTAAACGCACAAATTCGTATAATTCTTGATAGCTTTCTTCGCCTTCTTCATCATCGTCAGATTCATCAAATTCGACAGAAGCCACATCTTGTAAACTTTCAATCAATTCTTGTTCATCTGAACGGATATGACCTGAAGCCAGACCAAAACCTAGTACAACACCTGCACACCAATCTGCGAGCGCTTGTACACGTTCTGCCAATGTATGTTCATCATCTGGCAGCATCGGTAAATAGTCCAATTCATCTTCTGAAAGCGCATGTGAAACATCTTCTGTTTCATCTGCTAAGATTTCTAAAGCTTGATCGGTTAATTTTGGTACATCGAGTGTAGATAAAATTTGTAACCATTCATCAGGGGTTGGTATTTCTGTAACACAAACTATACCTGTCAACAAACCATGTAACTCACTCGGGCTTGAAATTTCTTCAATCCCTTCAAAATTTTGCTTCCAATCTGACCAACCTGAAATATCGTCTTGCATTCGCTTATCCAATCTCTATACTTCTCTATATATTACCTTTGATTGCAAATCTGTGCGACCCGTTATGTTAGAACAATTACAGCGTCTACAGACGCATATTGGTGTTTTAAAAACACGAATCGAAACACTTGAGAAAGAAAATGCATCGTTGTTAAAAGAAAAAGATAACAGCGAAGAGCAAGCTCACTCTCAAATTAGTCATAAAAACAGCCTGATTACCCAAAAACAAGATGAAATTGAAAATCTGACTGAACAACTAACACAGTTACAAAATCAGCATGCTTCCCTAAATACTGATGCTACGGCCTTGGCTGAACGTTATGCTCGTTTAGAAAAAAGTTGTACTGATCTAAAAAATCGTTTTCAGGAAATTTTAGCTGAACGCAATGAATTACGTGTCATCAAAGAAAAGATGGCAAATGAAACCCGCCATCATTTACACGATATTAAAAGTCTTCAAGATGAACGTGAACGCTTAATTCAGAAAAATGAACATGCGAAATCTAAGGTTGAAGCGATTATTCAACGTTTGGCTATTTTAGGCACTGAACAAGATCATCATGCGCAAGAAATTCAACAGCTTGCCCATCCATCTGAAAGCAATGAGGAAGTTTAATCATGTCAGAACAAGTAACTGTGGAGCTTCGTCTGATTGAACAAATTTTTCGTTTGGCAACGACTTCAGATAAAAAGCCTGATTTGGAAAAAGCTGGACAATTGTTGAATAATAAATTTCAAGAATTTCGTCGTAAAGCTCCGAATGTTGAACATAATAAATTGGTGATCATGGTTGCTCTTGAACTGATGCAAGAAGTGCTGACCATGAATAAAACGTTACAAGAATATGCACAATGTGAACGTTTGCTTGAAAGCATGTTGGAAGATGTTGAAAAAGCGGGATAAACCGCTTTTTTTTCATGCAAATGATATGAGTTTTCGCTTCAATATTATGAAATATGGGTACTAATGATTTGCCTCATCCCTCAGATTATGTATACTTAATATAACTCTGGGATGTTCGCCAGTACGTCTATTCCCCTGCCGATACTTAAACTTACGGATGCGTTCTGTGTATTTTGAGTGTATGCCCACCCCGAGTGGGAAACCCATTAAGTACGCGTCGTGTCCACCTTGAACTCATCGGGTTCAGGGTAACGACCATGCAGCGGCATCTTCGGAGTGTTTTATTTTAATAAATAACAATAAGTTAAGAATAATAATTTTAAATCTAACTAAACATTCACCTAAAATAAATCCTGTAACCAATATGTAACCTTTAGAAATATCACATAATATTCTAATGTATGGTTTCAGTTATTATAAAAATAATCCAAAGATTTAAACTCACGAAAACTTTTTAAAATAACCTTCCTTTAGAAAAATCAGGTAAAAAGGCTTTATTGTAATTCTTTTTTGCTTTTTATACTCATCACGAATTTCTCTTGCCTGTTCTAATGTGATTTCAGGATATGTCCCAAGAGATAAGTCATTTTTTCCCGTGGACGGTCGCGTGTAATTAAAGATCCAATATTTGCTACCATTAGAATCTATTCGTAAATAAAGACTCCCACCATCTGAAAGTTTTATCACATTCTCAGAATCAGGTTTCGACTTCTTTACTTGTAACGCAGTTAATTTATTTATTGCACGCGCAACCATAAAAGTACACACATAAAAAAGCAGTAAGAAAAATCTTACTGCTTTTTTACTACTTTATAACGACCAATTGTCACGGTTTGACAAACCACAACACAAAGTATTCCCTAATTTTAATATTGAAAATGATCATTTTTCTAGCATAGAAAAAACTCAGGTAATAAAAAGCCCTTGTTTACACAAGGGCTTTTTGAATTTGGCGGAAGCGGTGAGATTCGAACTCACGGAGGACTCGCGCCCTCGTCGGTTTTCAAGACCGGTGCATTAAACCGCTCTGCCACGCTTCCATGTGCGCCATAATACGAAGCTTTTTCGATTATGACAAGTAAAAATTACAGCCAAAGCATTCAAATGCATAATGTTTCATCAAATGCCTCAGTTTTTCTTAAAGTTTGGCTGCTATTTCAGCACCTTCACGAATTGCACGCTTTGCATCAAGCTCACCGGCTAACTTCGCACCACCAATAATATGATACTGTGCCAAGGTTAATTCACCCTCTTGCGGCATTAAATCTTTTACAGATTCCTGTCCTGCACACACCACGATTGTGTCTACACGAAGCAATTGATCATGCCCATTGGTTTCGATCCATAAACCTTCATTGGTCACTGCTTTATACTGCACACCACGCATCATACGGACTGCATGCTTTTTCAACTGCGCACGATGTACCCAACCTGAGGTTTTTCCTAAGCCAATACCCAATGGTGTGGTTTTACGTTGCATCAAATAAATCTGACGAATTGGTGCTTCAACTTCAGCAGGCACAGAACCGCCTTCGGTCATATAGTTTGGATTTGGGTCTACGCCCCATTCACGTTGCCAATCTGCCAAAGGCTGTGGTTGCGGCTGATGTTCAGGCTTTAACAAAAACTCAGATACGTCAAAACCAATCCCACCTGCACCGATCACAGCAACACTATGACCCACAGGCGCACCGCGCAATACTTCTGCATACGACAACACTTGTGGTGCATCACTGCCTTCAATTTTCAAACCACGCGGTACAACACCTGTTGCAATCACCACTTCCTCAAAACCTTCACGTTCCAATTGTTCACGATTCACTTTGGTATTTAAGCGTAAGTCCACACCTGTTTTTTCGATTTGAACTTTAAAATAACGAATAGTTTCATGGAATTCTTCTTTGCCTGGCACAACTTTCGCCAAATTAAACTGCCCGCCCACTTCACTCGAAGCTTCAAACAAAGTCACTTGATGGCCACGTTCAGCTGCCACAGTTGCCGCAGACATCCCTGCAACACCACCACCAACAACTGCAATTTTCTTCGGTTTTTTAACTTTTAAATAAACCAATTCAGTTTCATGTGCTGCACGAGGGTTCACTAAACAACTTGCACGTTTATTTTGGAATGAATGATCTAAGCAAGCTTGATTACAGGCGATACAGGTATTAATTTCATCAACACGATTGGTTGCTGTTTTATTCACCCAAAATGCATCGGCAAGTAATGGACGTGCCATTTGCACCATATCCGCTTTGCCTGCTGCCAAAATTTCTTCAGCAGTTTCAGGCATATTGATACGATTCGATGCAATTACAGGTACAGAAACATGCTTTTTCACTTCTGCGGTGTAATCAACAAATGCCGCTCGAGGTACCGAAGTCACAATCGTAGGAATGCGTGCTTCGTGCCAACCAATACCTGTATTTAACAAGGTAATGCCTGCTTTTTCCAAAGCCTGCGCAACAGTAATCACTTCATCCATGGTGTTGCCATCATGGACTAAATCAAGCAATGACAAACGGAAACAAATAATAAACTTTTCACCGACTTTTTCACGGATCGCTTTCACGATTTCCACAGCAAAACGCATACGGTTTTCAATCGAACCACCCCAACGGTCTTCACGCTGATTGACATGGCGACTTAAAAATTGGTTCAGTAAATAGCCTTCTGAACCCATGATTTCCACGCCATCATAGCCTGCTTTTTTCGCTAAACTCGCTGTTTTTGCATAATCATGAATAGTATCCAAAATCAGACTATCGCTCATTTGACGTGGTTTAAACATCGAAATCGGTGATTTTATCGGGCTTGCAGACACCACAAATGGCTGATAGCCATAACGTCCTGAATGTAAAATTTGCATCAGAATTTTAGCGCCATGCTTATGTACTGCATGCGTCACGAGGCGATGTGGTGCAACATCACCCAAGGTATTCATCGTACCACCTGCGGGTAACAACCAACCTTGGCGGTTTGGCGAAATACCACCTGTGATGATCAAGCCAACGCCACCTTTGGCACGTTCACCAAAATAGGCTGCAAGTTTTGGATAATTATAAAAACGGTCTTCCAAACCTGTATGCATCGAACCCATCACGACACGGTTTTTAATGGTCGTAAATCCCAAATGCAATGGTTTTAAAATATGTGCATAGCTAGTTGTCATGATGAATCCTTTTAGTTTGGCTTTGCAACTTGTTGCATATTACTTTATCGAGTTTTAAAAATTTTGTGATGACTATTTATGATATTTTCATGGTTGATTGTGTCAATTCAGCCAATCCTGTCAAGTCCAATCGCAGTCTTTTCAAAGAGATCAATACAGCTTTACAACAATCACATATAAAAGTTCAGTTAGGCTAAACACACGAATAAAACTTAGAAATGAGACGATTTTCCCGATGAGCCATCCTGTTTTTTTAACACATTCAATCTTTAACCACATGCCAATGGGCAGTGAAAATCAGTGGCATGAATTTTTTCATACTGCTTCCTTTGAATTGGAAGCTGATGCTTTTATTCCGATTTTATGGTTAATGCTATTTCGTCAGGCAAATTTAAAATGGGCAAAATATACGGATGAATTTGATATTTCTAATGCCGATGTTCAAGTGGATTTAGCAGAATACCACGATCAATTTGGCGATGCACAATATGCCTATTTGGTGATTGATCAACAACAAGCTTTGGCAAATTTAACTGAACAAAAATCTGTATTTATAGAAATTTTTGGTGCTGAGAATATTGTACATTTTGAACAGTTTAAAACACTCATCGAACAACATTTCCCACAATATATTTTACTTCGACCAAGTGGTTTGGCTTTAGATTTAAATGATGCTGAATTTTTATTGCAACCTTTACAACAACTTGAATATTTTCAGCAAGATCCATCACAGCACTTAGGTTTTGCAGAGTTTCAACGCCAAGATTTCGCTCGTTTTGATGATCATCCTTATTATTTTTATGGCTCAAATCCGATGGAGATGATTACACCCTCTCTCAAAGAAAATGTTGATGAATTAAAAGATATTAAGGATATTAACACCACGACTGAATCATCAAATTGGGCGATTTGGATCTGCACAGCAATTGTTGTTTTAGCCACTTTAGCCGTTTATTTTACAACGCATTCAGTGCTTTACTCGGCTGTTGTATTTTTTGTCAGTGCATTTATTTTAGGTTTTATTTCATCGAAAATAGGGAACAAAGAAAATTCATCCAAAACATGAGAACGTGATTCGAAATAAACTCAATGTGAATTTCAAAATCAATATGAGAATAATAAGATGGGATTGTATGCATTTTTAGACAGCTGTGAATTGGATCATATGCCAAATGGCAGTCTGAATGAGTGGGATAGCTTAAAGCCGAATGCATTTTCATTGGAATGTAAGTCTTTTATTCCACTGATGTGGTGGTTACTCTATCAACAGAATAGTATCCAACATGCACGCTATGTCGATGAATTTGATATAGATGACCCACAATCCGATATGGCTCGTGAGGAATGTATCGAAGATTACGGTGATGCAACCTATCCCTATTTTGTTATTTCTCAATCTCAAGCCTTACACAATCTTATACGACGTAAACAGGGATTTTTAAGTATTTTCGGGCAAAATTTCTCTGCATATTATGATGATTTTTATCAGCTCATTGAAATATATTATCCGAACTATATTTTATTCAGACCTAATTATTTAGATTTATCTGAGCAATCAGAACAAGAGTTTCGAGATAAACTTTCTATTTATGAAGCCTTAGAATCCATGCAGATCGAAGCTCATCAAAATTATTGGGACACAGTTCAAACTGATCTATCACATTGGGAAAGCGATTTAAGATATTTTCTGTTAGGTACACGCTATTCAGGCGAAGAAATCGAGCAACTTCAATATATTCAAAACCAATATTATATTGAACCTGCATCTAAAAAGAATGAACTGCCCGAATGGTTATCATGGCTACTCGCTGTAATCATAGCAATCCCTGCCATCTTCGTTTGGTTCAAAACCCATTCTACTTTTTTTACTGTTATGGCTTTTAGTGTGAGTGCATTCCTCATCGGTATATTACTCATCCGATTTTCATCACATAAATAAAAAACAGTCTGATTAATCAAACTGTTTCGACTATACACAAACAAATATTAATGAACGACTATTTCCAATTTTTTAACTTCGATGTATACCCAATTCCCACATTAAAGCTATTGGTCGGATCGAGTTTCTGATAATGATTTTTCAGTGCAGGTTTCGCCACATATAAATGTCCGACATTATGTTCCGCAGGATATTCCGCACCACGATCATCGAGCAAATTCCACATTTCATGTTCCATTGCCAAAGGATCAACACCTTTTTGCACAATATAATCCTGATGAAACACATGACACAGAAAATGTCCGTAATACAATTTATGAATGATTTTTTCATCCATCGCTTTAGGCAAAGTTTCTACCCATTCACGGTCATTACGGCGTAGTGCAATATCAAGCGCGACAATATCTTCCACTTCGGAGCGATGCGTATCACGATAACGAATTGCTGCGCCTGCTACCGCAAAGCGATGTAAAAATGCTTTGCGTCCTTCTTCATCGGTGCATTTAAAATAATTGCCTGAAGTTTTATCGGAAAAATAAGTTTTTAAATATTGCTCAACCTGATCAACATCCTGATTTTCAATACGAATCATCAAATGATGTTCATACAGATCACGAAATTCATTCATACGCTGTGGTAAATGATTCGGTAACATTTTGGTGACTATCTGCAAAACCTTATCAGATAAACCACGTAAACCTACTTTCTCCAGATAGCCATCAACTTTATCTTTCATGGCAAATGCAGCAGGCACTTTTGCTGTACCGAATTTCTCAATGAACATAAAACTGTCTTTGCCGTATTCCGCACCTATGTCATAAGCAACACGATGAATATACTCACCAGCAATCGGCAATCGTGGCAAATCTTTCAATAAAAAACGACGAATTTCGGTCAAATCATCCTGTGAGTTTGTGCCTACATAAAACACCTGACTTGGAATCTTTTCAAAGGTATCCAGACGCACTGCAAATACACAGACTTTCCCTGCCGAACCTGATGCTTCGAATAGGCGTGATGGATCTGCATTAAAACGTGCAGGAGTATTTTCATCGACCTGTTTCACATCATGTGAATAACGTTGATCGGAAGCACAGCAACTTGAATTGTTAATAATGTCATGGCTTTGATAATTTTTATTTTCAAGCGCAGTTAAAATTTGCTCAGGTGTTTCACCCAAATTTACACCTAAATGATTTACTAACTCCAGTTCACCTGAATCATTGACTCGTGCATATAAAGCCAGTTCTGTATAAGCAGGACCACGGCGTACCAATGCACCGCCTGAGTTATTACACACTCCACCAAGCACCGATGCACCAATACATGAAGAACCAATCACTGAATGCGGTTCACGATTAAACGGTGCTAAATCTTTTTCAAGTTTATCCAGTGTCGCGCCAGGCAAGCAGATGACCTGTTTGCCTTCATTAATGACCTGAATCCCCACCAATCTTCGGGTACTGATCAACACCACAGGGCGGTCATAGTCATCACCGAATGGCGTTGAGCCACCAGTCAGCCCTGTATTGGCAGCCTGCATGATCACCACACAATCCGCTTCAACAGCCGTTTTTAAAACCTGCCATTGCTCCAGTAAACTGCCAGGTGCAACAACAGCAAGCACTTGCCCTGCACCATAACGACGACCTTGTCGGTATAGGCGTGTATCAGTATCGTCGGTTAAAACATGTTGTTTTCCAACGATGAGAATAAGGTTTTGAATTGTGTTTGAAGCTGATTGGGTTTGCATATTATTTCCTGCCCATTGATTTTTAGGCTTTTCAATAAAGCTTTACTTTTAAATAACACACTAATTGAAACTGAATTAATCACTATAGTTGCTATCGTGTGGCGGCATGGATGCCGCCGTTGGGCGGGGGTATAGGACATACCCCTCGCCCAACAAAGGATTTTTGTTACTTTTGATCCGTCAAAAGTAAGGCATAGCCTACACAAATCAATTTAAACTTTTAATACTACTTGGGGCAGTGCAAGCCAATAAAATTACAACTTATAGAATCAGATTATTCAGCTAACTCTTTCTCTAACTTCACCAAACAATCCTCAGTAATATCTGCAATTGTTTTCGCACCTGTTAAAGTCATCGCTACACGCATTTCTTTATCAATCAAATCCAATAGATTGGAAACGCCTGCACCACCTGCAGCACCTAAAGCATAGACAAATGCACGACCCAACATACAAGTATCCGCACCTAAAGCAAGCATACGCACCACATCCAGACCATTACGAATACCTGAATCCGCTAAGATTTTAATGTCACCTTTGACCGCATCCGCAATTGGAGGTAACGCACGTGCAGACGATAAAACACCATCCAACTGACGACCACCGTGATTCGACACCACAATACCATCTGCACCAAAACGCACCGCATCTTTAGCATCTTCAGGGTCAAGAATACCTTTGATCACCATTGGACCATCCCAGAATTCACGGATCCACTCAAGGTCTTTCCATGAAATAGAAGGATCAAAGTTATTACCTAACCAACCGATATAATCTTCTAAACCCGTTGGTTTACCGAGATATTTTGAAATATTACCCAAGTCATGCGGACGACCCATCATGCCGACATTCCACGCCCAATGCGGATGGAAACACGACTGCATATAACGGCGCATAGCTGCATTTGGACCACTCATACCAGAGTGTGCATCACGATAACGTGCGCCTGGTACAGGCATATCAACAGTAAATACCAATGTTGAACAACCCGCTGCTTTAGCGCGTTCCAAAGCATTTTTCATAAAACCACGGTCACGCAGCACATACAACTGGAACCACATTGGACGGTTAATTGCAGGGGCAACTTCTTCAATTGGACATACAGATACAGTTGATAAAGTAAATGGAATACCTTTTTTATCTGCTGCAACTGCCGCCTGAACTTCACCACGACGTGCATACATCCCTGTCAAACCAACTGGTGACAAAGCAACAGGCATCGACAAAGTTTCATCAAAAAGTTTGGTTTCTAAACTGAGCTGTGACATGTCATTTAAAACACGTTGTCTTAACGCAATTTTTGATAAATCTTCTACATTACGCTTTAAGGTATATTCAGCATAAGCACCACCATCAATATAGTGGAATAAAAATGGCGGTAAACGACGACGCGCGGCTTCACGGTAATCATTCGCAGAAGAAATAATCATAACTATATCCTGTTCAATCGGCTGGCACGCTGACGACGGGCTTCTTCCTCATCAATCATCCGCACCTGCTGTACTACAAATTCTATATGCCCACAGACTGCATTCCGCGCAGCTTCTGGATCATGACGTTCAATTGCATCCATTACCTGAAAATGTTGATCACGTAACTGATCATAACGACGTGCTTCGGTATAGACTTTGCGTCGTCCCAAAACCACGTTAAATTGCAACAAATCAAATAAACCACGCATCATCTGAATCAGCACCAGATTATGCGATGCCTCAGCAATAGCAAGATGAAACTCTGCATCCGCCATTGAGGCTTTATCATCATCACCCAGAGATTGGAAATGGGTAATCTGATCATAGCAATAGCGAATTTTTTCCAGATCCTGCTCAGTTGCCCGCTTGGCGGCATACCATGCTGTTCCACCTTCCAGTACCATTCGAGCTTCCTGCACATCAAAGCGATAAGCAGGATCTTCATCAATCAAATTACTTAATGGCTCAACAATTTGATTCTGTGACCAGTTCACAGGCAATTGCTGTAAAAAAGTCCCCGCTCCGACTTTGCTGACCAGCATGCCCGTACTGGTCAGTTGCGAAATGGCCTCTCTCAAAGAGGAACGGGATACACCGAGTTGCTCACACAACTTACGTTCCGCTGGCAGACGATCTCCGACTTGCATATTGTTTTCTTCAATCAACATGCGAAGGTTTTGTACCACTTTGTCGGAGACTTTCATCTGCTGTCCTCAGTTTTGCATCAGGTTTGTGCAATACCGTGAAAATTCATAATCATCAAGATCATGGAATCATCCACGGGAACACATAGGCTTGTAGAGTAATGATAATACCAATCATCACGGTAAATGAAATACTGTGTTTTACCGTAAAACGGAATAAATCAGACTCTTTACCCACTAAACCTACTGCCGCACAGGCAATTGCAATTGACTGAGGAGAAATCATTTTTCCTGTTACCCCACCACTGGTATTGGCAGCAACAAGTAATACTTCTGGCACACCGATTTGCTGTGCAGTGGTTGCCTGTAATGCTGAGAACAATGCATTTGCAGAAGTATCAGAACCTGTCAGGAACACCCCTAACCATCCTAAGAATGGCGAGAAGAAAGTAAACGCCTGACCTGTATGGGCAAGTGCCAAAGCAAGTGTTGCTGACATCCCTGAATAGTTTGCGATGAAAGCAAAAGCCAACACCATACCAATAGAATAAATTGGAATTTTTAACTCATTTACAGTTTCGCCAAATGTTACGATTGCTTCTTTTGGCTTCATTTTGAGGAAAATAATCGTGATAATCGCTGCAATCACGATTGCTGTACCAGTCGCAGAGAACCAGTCAAACTTATAGATCGCGTCGTAGTCCTTAATTTCAGGAACCACAGGCGGCATCTTTTGCACCATCTGATGCAAAAATGGCACTTTGATCGAAATCACCAAGTCAGCTAATGCACCATCTTTAGCAAATAAATCTTTAAATGGCTTAATACTCCAGACCGTCACCATTGCCGTTAAAATTGCAAATGGAGACCATGCTTTCGCGATTTGTGCGATGGTGAATTTCTTCTTACGTTCTTCAGCTAAATCAATCGCAGGCGTGCCTTCTTCATTTTCAAAACGGAAAATGTGTTTAGGCTGCCAGTATTTTAAAAGAATCGTTAAAGATACCAGTGATGCAATCGCAGCAGTAATATCTGGAAGTTCAGGACCTACAAAGTTCGAAGTTAAATACTGCGCCAAAGCGAAAGAACCACCACCCACAATCACTGCTGGCCACGTTTCTTTTACGCCACGCCAACCGTCCATAATCGCCATGATCCAGAACAATACGATCGGCACCATGAATGGCAACTGACGACCCACCATCTGACTGATTTCCATGGTGTCTACACCAGAAACCTGCCCTGCGACAATAATTGGAATACCCATTGCACCAAAGGCAACTGGCGCTGTGTTCACAATCAGACAAAGACCCGCAGCATAAAGTGGCTTAAACCCAAGTCCAACCAATAACGCAGCAGTAATCGCAACTGGCGCACCAAAACCTGCCGCACCTTCAAGGAAAGTACCGAAAGCAAAACCCACGAACAGCATCTGTAAACGTTGATCTTCAGTAATCGACATGATCGAAGAACGAATGATATCGAACTGCCCTGTTTTTACCGAAACTTTATACAGGAATACTGCGCCGATAATGATCCATGCAATTGGCCATAGACCATAAAGAAAACCATAGACCATTGAAGCCAAAGCCATTGCGATTGGCATTTGATAGGCAAAAAGCGAAACCAATAAAGCCAATACAACTGTAATTGTTCCCGCAACGCTTCCTTTCATGCGGAATACAGCAAGGGCTAAAAAGAAAAATACAATTGGAATAAGTGCGATGGCACTGGATACCCAGATATTGCCCATCGGATCGTAAATTTGTTGCCAATGTTGAAGCATTGTCATCTCCTTGAAATGCTTGCTAAAACGTCGAATGTGGTCTGATCAGCCAAGTATTTCACAACAATTGGTATGACCAATTAAAAATTTAAAACAAAAAAATAGCACTATGTGCGCCTTAATAATAAAATCTGGCATTTTAAAGATCAACAAATTATTAAAAATAAAATATTGGTCAGACCAATAAAAGTGTGTTTTTCGCCTATTTAATCACTATTTTTAATTGGTTCTGAACTCAACAAGTACTAAAAACCACTGTTTTTGTTTATATTTTCTATTTAAAGCAAGTTTTTATAAAACTTTAGTCGTATCTGGCTATTTTATTAAACAATTTTATAATGTGCTAAACATATTTCAAAGACTTAAAACTCAATAGCAATAAAATATTGGTCTGATCATTTAAAAAATCACACCAATCTTATGACATTCAACGCATTTAGAAATTAAGTGTAAATCTGCCAAAAACTGCTAGCACCAAAGTCCTAAGCAGTTTTTGACAAAAAATAAACTGGTCTAAAAATAATCCAAAACAGCTTTCTACTTAAACTCATCAATGTTGATGATCCAAAGATATCGTTTGAACTTTTTGCTTGGTTTTGAGCTTAAATGAACTCAAAATAATGCCTAGGCAAATAAAGACTGCACCAATCATAATATTCAAGGTTAATGGTTCATCCCAAAACACATAACCAAAGAACAAACTTAAAATTGGAATACTCATGATCGAAATTGAAGCAACAAAGGTATCAACTTGAGTGACAATCCAATTCCACAATGCAAAAGCAGCACCTGTACCTATGATTGAAACATAAAATAAAATCGAATCATTGAATGGATTCACCCAAATATGCAGATCAATAGGCTCAACCAGTAAAGCGCCGAATAATATAATGATGCCACCAATCAACATTTGCCAAATCGTCAGTTTCACTTTGTCATAAGATGCAAAATTTTTCTTGATATAGATCGTGGTCGCCGCCCACATAAAGCCAACAAAAATCAGCCCAAGTTCACCAAGTAATGTAACATTCATATGAATATCATGTAGCTGTGTCCAAAGAATTGAAACTAATCCCAAAACACCAAAAAACAAACCTACAATTTTCTGGGCATTCAATCGTTCTTTCAAAATGTAATGTGCCAAGACACCAATGAAGATCGGCATGGTAAATACCAATACGGCTGATAACCCTGAATCTACGAATTGCATGGCAAAAGTTTGAGTTGCATAAAAGCCAACACATAGCATTAAGCTAGAAATCAGTAATTTCCCCCAATCGCCTTTCTCAGGCAGGATTGATCTGTTTAAAAGCCGTTGGACAATTAACAATGTTAAGGCAGCGATGATTAAGCGTACTGAGATAAATTGAAATGGTGGGAAAATATGTAAACTGAACTTAATCAATCCCCATAAAGATCCCACACCAGACACAACACTGTGATTGCACTCACAACTCGAATGTTCATTTTTCTGTACTCTACAGATGGAATGTTTCTCTAGTGTAGAAAATTAATGACATCATGAATAATGCTATGTTTTAATAGATACATCATTTTTTTTGATGTAGTTTTTTTCATTTTATTAGCCGTCTTGCGTAAATGTTCAAATTTTCGATTAACAGGCTTATTCAAAAATGTATCGGAAGTTTCTTCTCTTGCGCCATATATGGCTCAGGGATAAAGAGGTAACTCCGCGAGAGGATGAGGGATTTTTAAATAAAAAACCTCTCCCTAACCCTCTCCTACAAGGAGAGGGAACATTTTAAATTGACCTAAATCAATCTGAAATTAACTTTTGCAAGAAGTCCATTGTTGAGGAGTTCACATGAATATTGATATGAGTGATATCCGTTCATTCATTACTGTGGCGGAGATGAAAAGCATTACAGCAGCAGCCAATAAGTTGAATTATTTACAGTCAAATATGACCGCTAAAATTAAAAAAATTGAAAATCATTATGATCGTCAAATGTTTATTCGCAAACCGAAAGGCGTTGAACTCACTGAGTCAGGGATCAATTTATATCAACAATACAAAAAAATGATGTTTACTTGGGAAGAAACTGAAAACAAAATTCATCAACAAGAAAAATTTTTACGTTTTGGCACCAATACCAGTTTAGGAGGCATGCGCTTCTACCCTTCAATCAGTCAGTTATATACAACTTACCCCGATTTATCTTTTTCCATCAAAACTGGTGCTACAGGCTTTTTGGAACAAGAGGTTTTACAGGGAAATATTGATTTTGCTTATGTACTCGGACATCCCGAACAAAAAAATCTACAATATATTCAAAAAGGTAAAGATGAATTGGTGCTTATTGGCAAAGATGTCATCAACTATGAAAATTTATATGAAGCATTGAATCAGCAAAATTTATTATTTACCTCATTAGAATGTTGCTATTCGACGATGCTTGATCAAATTTATTTAGATCACACATTAAATAAAGGTGAAATGATTCATATTAATGATTATGAAGCGCTGGTGAATTTCACACAGTTAGGCATGGGAGTTTCTTTGGTCACTCGTTCATTGGCTCAGAAATACAATGTTCAATATAAGATGGAAATTCCTGAACAATATCGCCACATAGGACTATATCTGATTGCGAGGAATGAGCATGTATTTACCCCAATTGAAAAACAGTTTATTGGGTTAAATGATCAGATAAAATAAGGCTTAACAATGATATTTTACGCCCTACTCAAAAATTATTGATCATGTTCAAAAGCAGACTTCAGCAAGCAACTCTGTCTGAATAAAACAAGATTCAATTTAGCCACTTAGCAAGCTAAAAAAGTTCACTTAATATCACTTGAATCATCTTGAACAACACCATCATTGCCATTGGGTCTTTGTGGTTTTCCATAAAGAAAACAATCCCAATAAAGTACCGATCGGAAATGATGGCAACATCAAAACAGCCATCACGCGAGATAAAATTTTCCCTTGATTATTGCCTTTTTTAACACGAATACATGCCAGAATATTTAAACCAAACATCAACAACATGATGGCACTCAATCCCCATAACTGCATTTCTGCCATGGTCTTCTGTTGATACTCTAAATACCAAACAATTGCTAAAGCACAGAACAACAAGCCTGCATAAATGCCATGAATTAAACTCAATGTTTCATTTTTACTTTTCGGTAATGTATATAACGGTGGTGGAGAATAATTCATGATTTTCCTTCAATTAGGATTCAGGCTAAAGGTCTATTGCTATCATAGATTTAAACGAAGATTGATCATCAAATCGTTTTTGAAAATTATAGGCATAATTTAATAAAGACTTTATTAAACATAAGAAAAATCAAGATAAAATTCAAGTTGAATTATCTTTTATCCGCTTATTGCAAATGTATTCCCCTTAAATCAAGAGCAATAAAGCGTCATGTTATTGTTAAAATTTATATTATTATTCACCTGTTTTTTTAAGAATCGTTAATTCTTCTCCCATTTAAAAATAGAGAAAAACAACATGAAAATACCAATTACTGTTCCAATCGGAAATGCAGCTAAGACAAATAATGTGAAGAAAATAGAGGCTATACGCCCAATCGTACTTCCATGTTGCACTTCTCTCGAACACATATAATGAATAACAATAAGGCAAAGCTTACCAACCAAGCCACCTGTTAAATAAGCTGCATCTTGAACACCATTACTGATGGACAGGTAAATTAAATAAAAAGTATCCATCGCCACGATCACAGCAACAAGAATATGCAAATATGAGAGATATTTATTTTTAAGATTGAGCATCAAATTTTCCAAGGATTATTTTTATCGTAAAAACGTATATTTCAGCGATATTAATCTAATTTTCAAATGAAAAAAAATAATTTCCATTCAGAACGTGAAAAAAATTGCTGTGAGAAGTGCTATAATACTGCGTTTATAAAATTCTTTCGGGCGACCCGCTTTTGTGGTGCCTATGTTAAATAGTTAGGACTAGCAATGACTGATAATGCAACGATCTTGCAGAATGTACCAGTAGGCAAAAAAGTTGGTATCGCCTTTTCTGGTGGTCTAGATACTTCAGCAGCTTTATTGTGGATGAAACAAAAAGGCGCAGAACCTTATGCTTATACAGCAAATTTAGGTCAACCTGATGAAGATGACTACGATGCAATTCCACGTAAAGCTGAAGCTTATGGTGCTGTTAAAGCTCGCTTAGTTGACTGCCGTTTACAACTTGCATTAGAAGGTATTGCTGCGATTCAATGTGGCGCATTCCATATCAGCACAGGTGGCGTTCCTTATTTCAACACGACTCCATTAGGTCGTGCAGTAACAGGTACGATGCTTGTTACAGCAATGAAAGAAGATGACGTAAACATCTGGGGGGATGGTTCTACTTATAAAGGAAACGATATTGAACGTTTCTATCGTTATGGTTTATTGACCAACCCTGCGCTTAAAATTTACAAACCATGGTTAGATCAACAATTCATTGATGAATTGGGTGGTCGTGCGGAAATGTCACAATTCCTTATCGACAATGGTTTTGACTACAAAATGTCGAAAGAGAAAGCATATTCAACTGACTCGAATATGTTAGGTGCTACACACGAAGCAAAAGATCTTGAGTACCTCAATGCAGGTATCAAAATTGTAGACCCAATCATGGGTGTTGCATTCTGGAAAGACGATGTAAAAATCGACGCTGAAGAAGTTTCAGTGACTTTCGAAGAAGGCTTCCCTGTTGCATTAAACGGCAAACGTATCGAAGATCCTGTTGAGTTCATTCTTGAAGCGAACCGTATCGGTGGTCGTCATGGTCTAGGTATGTCTGACCAAATTGAAAACCGTATCATCGAAGCGAAATCTCGTGGTATCTATGAAGCTCCAGGTATGGCACTTCTTCATATTGCGTATGAACGTCTTGTGACTGGTATTCATAACGAAGATACCATTGAACAATACCGTATCAACGGTTTACGTTTAGGTCGTTTATTGTATCAAGGTCGTTGGTTCGATTCTCAAGCATTGATGCTTCGTGAAACTGCTCAACGTTGGGTTGCTAAAGCAATCACAGGTACTGTGACTTTAGAACTTCGTCGTGGGAATGACTACACGATTATGAACACTGAATCTGAAAACCTCACTTATGAAGCTGAGCGTTTAACGATGGAAAAAGGTGATTCAATGTTTACACCTATGGATCGTATCGGTCAGTTGACAATGCGTAACCTTGATATTACGGATACACGCGCAAAACTTGGTATTTATACAAATTCAGGTTTATTGGCTGTAGGTACAGGTTCTGCTGTTCCTCAGTTAAAAGACAAAAACAAATAAGTTCTAACTTTTAGAACAAAAAGAAAACCGCCAAATTGGCGGTTTTTTATTTTCAATGTGAAAAATATATTCAGATTAAAAATCAAAAGAAATGAGAATGATAAATTAACTTTGATTTTGAGTATCTTCTAGCAACTTAGCTTGTTCATTTTTTCTTTGCTCTTGCTTGCGAAGTTCTACTTTGGCTTCTTGCTCTAAGCGTAACTTATCGTATTCTTTCTTGGTTTCAGCATCACTTTTAGCAGCAAAAAAAGCCATCGAGAGTATAAATATAGGAATCAACAAACCCAAAGTTGCTAAAATAAACAACTTCCTCTTCTTCTTTGCTTCTACTTGCGTCATCAGCTTCTGTCTTCAATCAATCACCATTTCGACTAATATAACAGAAGTGTAATGACAAAGCATCGCGTTGTTTAACCTAGCAATGCTTGTTTTAAAATAGCTTTAACTATATTTGAGGTCTATTAACGATTTTTGGTTTTTTGATAAGCATCTTGAGCAAGTGCCAAACTCTTCTTTTTACCTTCAACACTATCTGGAATCTGATTGCTTGTACCATTATCTGAACGGCGTTGTAGATGTTGTGATTGCGAATACTGATGTACAGGTTGAGCCTGAGCTTGATTCAACTTTTGGAGTTCACGCATTTTTGCATTTTGACTTGCTGTTCTCTGCACCAACTTTTGTTGCATTTGTTGTTGCTGATTAGGCGTAATGGTTCCAGCACATGGACGTGATTGATAAGTCACAGAACCATTCACAATACATTTATGCACATCTTTTGCAAAAACACTGTGTGAAAAAGCCAAACTCAAACCAATGAATAATATTTTTTTCACTGCCGAAACTCCCTATAAGTTTCGTCAAAATATCAAAAAATAGACTAAGCTGCTATTTACATTATTCTTTTTAATTTTGACTAACAATATGTGAGTTAAAATGACTTTTTTTGGCAACTTAGGCATTATTTTGTCATAAAACTTTTTATATCAAATAAATAGCACCGATGTTGAGAGGTCTATTTTACACTCAAGCAAAACACTTGGATAAAAAACCAAAGTACCTGAATAAAACCATCCAACCGTTCAATTGTAAAATCAATCATTATTTGAACACTTGATTCTGCTATTCGTTTAAAAATTTTCTTTAAGATCCAATCCTTTTAAACAAATTCTTTTATATCAACCTTCTATTGCTCGAATCACTCTGCAAGGGTTCCCTACAGCCACAACTTTTGATGGTATAGATTTAGTCACAACACTACCCGCTCCTATCACAGTATCATCACCAATTGTCACTCCAGGCATGATTGAAACACCCGCTCCAATCCAAACATTATTTCCTATGCTAATTGGATAGGCATATTCCAAACCTTGATTTCGCTGCACTTTATCAATTGGGTGTCCCGCTGTGTAAATCCCCACATTGGGCGCGATGAAAACATTGTCACCTATCGTGACTTTTGCACCATCTAAAATCACCAAGTTTACATTGGCATAGAAATTACGACCAATTTCAATATTGAAACCATAATCACAATGAAATGGACCTTCAATAATAAAACCATCCTCAATTTTCCCCAATAATACTTTTAAAATTCCCTCTCTTTCATTCTTTTTTTCTGGGCTTAAATAATTAAATTCATGCAATTTCACTTTAGCTTGATGTCGCATTTCTAATATAGGAGCATCATTATTTGCATCATAAAGAAGCCCAGCTGCTGCTTTTTGCATTTCATTCATAAATTAAACCTTGAACATACTTTTTAAACTTACAACTATTTCATCCTACCTCTACTGGATCAATTAGGGTATCCATTTTTAATGGAATAGTATCTTAATTTATCTTGTATGTTGATGTACTTCTAAATATCCTACGTGCTATAACCCGATCAATAAAAAGGCTTGCACATCGCAAGCCCTAAAAAACCATGATATTAAAATCAATATTTTAATCAATCTTCCATATGCTGAATTATGGCTTGTCCAAACTCAGAACAACGAAGCAATTTAGCACCTTGCATTAAGCGTTCAAAATCATAGGTCACTGTCTTTGCTGCAATTGCACCAGAAATACCTTTAATAATCAAATCAGCAGCTTCAATCCAGCCCATATCACGTAGCATCATTTCAGCAGAAAGAATAATCGAACCTGGATTTACTTTATCCTGCCCTGCATATTTAGGCGCTGTGCCATGTGTCGCTTCATAAACAGAAACAGCTCCGCCAATATTTGCACCCGGAGCAATACCGATTCCCCCAACTTCAGCAGCAAGTGCATCGGAAATATAATCACCATTGAGATTTAATGTTGCAATCACAGAATAATCCACAGGACGCATCAAAATTTGTTGTAAAAAAGCATCAGCGATAACATCTTTAATTACAATATCTTTGCCTGTTTTTGGATTTTTAATTTTCACCCAAGGACCTCCATCAATCAACTCGCCACCAAAGCGATCAATTGCAAGCTCATAGCCCCACTCTTTAAATGCACCTTCCGTATATTTCATGATATTACCTTTGTGAACCAACGTCACAGAAGGCTTATCATTATCAATAGCAAATTGAATAGCTTTACGAACCAGACGTTGCGTCCCCTCTTTGGATACAGGTTTAATCCCGATACCACAGTTTTCTTCAAAACGTATCTTGGTAACACCCATTTCTTCTTTTAGAAATTTGATCACCTTTTTCGCTTCAGGAGAATCCGCTTTCCATTCAATCCCTGCATAAATATCTTCAGAATTTTCTCTAAAAATCGTCATATCAGTTTGTTCAGGATGCTGTACAGGTGATGGAACACCTTTAAACCAACGCACTGGACGCACACAAACATAGAGATCTAATTCTTGTCGAAGTGCAACATTTAGCGAACGAATACCCCCACCGACTGGTGTGGTTAATGGCCCTTTAATTGACACAACATATTCACGTAAAGCTTCAAAAGTTTCTTCTGGCATATAACTGCCATATATTTTATCGGCTTTTTCACCACAATAAACTTCCATCCATTCGATCGAACGTTTACCACCATAAGCTTTGAGAATTGCCGCATCGACTACAGTTTTCATTGTTGGAGTAATATCTACACCTATCCCATCGCCTTCTATAAAAGGAATAATCGGATGATTGGGGACATTCAGTGATAAGTCTGCATTTACAGTTATTTTAGTTCCATCTGCAGGTACAACGATCTTTTGATAACCCATTGAGTAGGCTCTCCCTTTTATTATTGCTGGCTCATTCTAAAAAATATTTACCAATTCACATTACTTTCGACTGTACTTCACGCATAATAGTCTAATCGAATTCTAGTATTGTTTGAGATTTATACAGGGAATAACCACATTTCCCTTTTGAATAAAACTCAACTTACACCTTTTTTATGTAATTTAAGTAGTCATTTTTTATGAAAATCGTCATTCTCAATAAACCATACGGAGTCCTCTCCCAGTTCCGTAAAGACGAAGCACATATGACAATGTCTGACTATGTCAATGACTCGACTTTGCGTTTAGCGGGTCGTCTAGATATGGATTCCGAAGGCTTAGTCTTTTTAACAGATCATGGTGGTTTAAATCAGTTTATTACCAATCCTGCCAATAAAAAGTTTAAAACTTATTTGGTTCAAGTTGATGGTGATGTGACTGAAGAAGCACTGGAACAACTACGTAAAGGCATTGAACTTAAAGATGGTATGACACTTCCTGCAAAAGCAGAGAAAGTTGAACAACCTGAATGGTTATGGGATCGTGATCCTCCTGTTCGTTTCCGTGCCAATATCCCGACATCTTGGGTTGAGATCTCAATCTGTGAGGGTCGTAACCGTCAAGTGCGTCGTATGACAGGTGCTGTTGGTTTCCCTACTTTACGTTTAATTCGTACCAAAATTGGTGCAATCGATTTGGTTCAAATGGGTTTAAAACCTGGTGAAACTAGAGAAATTGAACCATTACTTTACCCAGACTTCCAAAATGTGCCTGCCGAAGAACCTTATCGTTCACGTTCTTATGTGAAAAAACCAGGCGGTACTGGTGGTAAGCCAATGGTGCGTAAGAACAAAGATGGTTCTGTGAAAAAATCTGGTACTAAACGTATTTGGCAGATGGATGACTCTGAGAAACCGAAACGTCGTACCAATGGTACAACTCGTCCAAATACCAAAGCACCGCGTGGTCGTGGACGTAATGGTCGTTAAGCCGAAATATTAATAGTTATTGAATGAAGCTCACGAAAGTGGGCTTTTTTATTGCTAATCAAAATTAAATAAAAATCTTGCTAAGTCTTTTCCAAAATGATAATTATGATACATTATTTTATTAAATAAAATATTTAAGTATCAATAAAAGGATTTACTATGACGCAAGATTTACAACAAGCTATTTTTGACAATGATACCGTAATGCAAAATTTAGGTATCCAACTCGATCATTACTCACATAAAGCCGCGCAACTTTCTCTTACAGTTACTCCTGCACATACCCAAGGACATGGCACTTGCCACGGTGGTGTTATTTTCACCCTTGCTGACGGTGCTTTTGCCCTCGCCTGCAATTCAGAAATGACAGCTGTTGGACAACATTGCAATATCAGCTATATCAAGCCTGGGAAAGTGGGTGACACATTAACTGCCAAAGCCATATTTAAAGCCCCTAGTGGGCGATCGGAAATTTATGACATCACCGTGACGAATCAAAATGCTGAAATTATTGCTGAGTTCCGAGGTGTCTCACGAATGATTCCAAATAAAATCTAGGCAATTTTTCAAAATAAAAAAAGCCGATGCATTTGCATCGGCTTTTTCGTACATCGGTAAAGTTTCTTAAAACGGTTACTTTACCAATGCCTTTTTAAATTTAAACTGAGTCAGCTTAGATTGCTTCAAGTGCAGTGTTAAATGTTGCACTTGGACGCATAATCGCGCTTACTTTCGCAGTATCTACTGCATAGTAACCACCGATATCTACTGATTGACCTTGAACAGCAGCAAGCTCTTCAAGAATTTTAGCTTCGTTTTCATCTAAAGCTTTCGCTAAAGGTGCAAACTTCGCTTTCAATTCAGCATCTTCGTCTTGAGCAACAAGTGCATCAGCCCAGTATTTCGCTAGGAAGTAATGGCTACCACGGTTGTCCAATTCACCTGTACGGCGTGATGGAGATTTATCATTATCCAACAACTGACCAGTTGCTTGATCTAATGTTTTCGCCAACAATTTCGCACGTGGATTGTTTTCTTTGATGCCCATTTCTTCTAAAGAAACAGCAAGTGCCAAGAACTCACCTAAAGAATCCCAACGTAAGTGGTTTTCTTCAACAAGTTGTTGTACATGTTTAGGCGCAGAACCGCCCGCACCAGTTTCGTACATACCACCGCCCGCCATTAACGGAACGATAGACAACATTTTCGCAGAAGTACCTAATTCCATGATTGGGAACAAGTCTGTTAAATAGTCACGTAAAATGTTACCCGTTACAGAAATCGTATCTAAACCACGCGCTACACGTTCAAGTGTATAACGCATTGCACGTACTTGAGACATGATTTGAATGTCTAAACCAGCAGTGTCATGCTCTTTCAAGTATTTTTGTACTTTCTTGATCAACTCATTTTCGTGTGGACGATACGGGTCAAGCCAGAAGATAGCAGGCATACCTGAGTTACGTGCACGAGTTACAGCAAGTTTCACCCAGTCGCGGATCGGTGCGTCTTTCACCTGACACATACGCCAGATATCGCCTTCTTCCACGTTTTGTGACATTAATACTTCACCAGTTTCTAAGTCAGTGATGTTCGCAACACCCGCAGCAGAAACTTCGAAAGTTTTGTCATGTGAACCATATTCTTCAGCTTTTTGAGCCATCAAACCAACGTTAGGTACAGTACCCATGGTACGTGGATCGAAGTTACCATTCCATTTACAGAAATTGATCATTTCTTGGTAAATACGTGCGAATGTAGACTCAGGCATGACTGCTTTACAGTCGTAAGGTTTGCCGTCAGCACCCCACATTTTACCACCACCACGAATCATTGCAGGCATAGAAGCATCTACAATCACGTCGTTTGGTGAATGGAAGTTGGTGATACCTTTAGCAGAATCAACCATCGCTAATGCAGGACGGTGTTCTTGGCAAGCGTGTAAATCTTCGATGATTTCTTCACGTAAAGATGTCGGTAAAGTTGCGATTTTTTCGTATAAACCAGCCATACCGTTATTTACGTTAATGCCAAGTTCGTCGAACAATTTACCGTGTTTTTCAAAAGCTTCTTTGTAGTAAATTTTCACACAGTGACCGAATACGATCGGGTGTGAAACTTTCATCATGGTTGCTTTAACGTGTAAAGAGAACAAAATGCCCGCTTCTTTACAATCATCTAATTCTTTTTCATAGAAGTCGCAAAGTGCTTTTTTGCTCATGAACATTGAATCAATCACTTCGCCATCTTGAAGTGCAACTTTTGGCTTAAGTACGATTGTTTCGCCAGCAGTTGTGATCAATTCCATTTTCACGTTACGCGCACGATCAAGTGTCATTGATTTTTCGCCATGGTAGAAGTCACCTTCGTCCATGTGTGAAACGTGAGTTTGAGACCACTGTTTCCATTCACCCATAGAGTGTGGGTGTTTTTTCGCATAGTTTTTAACTGCAGCAGGTGCACGACGGTCAGAGTTACCTTCACGAAGTACAGGGTTTACTGCTGAACCAAGACATTTGCTATAGCGTGCCTTGATTTCTTTTTCTTCTTCAGTCGTCGGATTTTCCGGATAATCAGGAAGCGCATAACCTTTTGCTTGAAGCTCTTTGATACAAGCAGTCAATTGCGCTACAGAAGCACTGATATTTGGAAGTTTGATAATGTTTGTGTCTGGATCTTGAGTGAGACGACCTAGCTCTGCGAGGTTATTTGGAACCTTCTGCTCATCACTGAGGTAATCTGTGAATTCTGCGAGCACGCGGATAGCAACAGAAATATCAGTTTTGACAATTTCTACGCCAGCTGGTTTAGTAAAGGTCTCAATGATCGGCAGTAGCGAGTAAGTCGCCAATAATGGCGCCTCGTCAGTCAGTGTGTAAATGATTGTTGACTTTCCACCAGCCATATATAGCCCCTTGCTTTGAGTATGTTGAGAGGACAGAACTTGTGATCCCATCCCTTACGAACCGAATTGCTTAAAATTAACCCTGAGAGTATCAGCCCTCAACGTTTCACAGTCAACGTACGATCTGTGATAACGACATTTCGAAAAAAAATGGTACATCATAAATACTGCACATTTATGATCAAAATACTCACAATTCACATTTATTGTGAAAAAAACTGCATTTTTAAGTCTTATTCTGTTTATTTGGTCAAATGCATGAAATTTCAAGCCCGCATTCTACACGGATTTCATCATTTATTTACAAACAATATAGACTAATCACTGATACGCGACTGAAAAAATCAGGTTTAGACTACTTTCGACATCATCAAAATTTATTTAGAGCACTTAATATGTCACAACAAGATTATGAAAATGGTTTAAAAGTCCGTACAGAAGTTATGGGCGAAAGTTTTGTAAAACGTGCGCAAGACAATACTGTTCCCTTTACCCAACCGCTACAGGACTGGATCAATGAGCATGCGTGGGGTTCAACTTGGCAACGTGAAGGCGTTCTACCTCGTAAATATCGTTCACTCATTACCATCGCATTTTTAACTGCACAAAAAAGCCCAACAGAGCTAAAAGGTCATGTTCGTGGCGCTTTAAATAATGGCGCTACTGTAGAGGAAATACAGGAAGTGCTTTTACATAGCCTTCCCTATTGTGGTGCGCCTGCAACACAAGAAGCATTTCGTGCTGCGCTAGAAGTGATTAATGAATACCAAAAGGCTGAATAACTTTTAAAGGTATAAACATAAATAGGAAGTTCAACTTGAGCTTCCTATTTTTCCAACCAAGATTAATTTTCAAACGAAGATTAGGATCAATTCCAAAACACATTAAATGTATAAAAAAATTCATCTACTTCAAATTTGATGTGATACCCCAATTGAGTCAACTCAGCAGATAATGCACGAATATCTTCGAGTGCTAAATGCTTCGGTAAAACCGTAAAGACTGCCGTATTGCCCTGATTGGCATTTTCAATAATTAATTGAGCTAACCGCGTTTTATAAAGTTCAATGTCTAAATTAGAATTGGCTGCCATTTTTTTAGCCTCCAAAGCATGAATGAACATAAAACACCTATATAATTTATTTTTGATTTCTTTCAAGATATAAACAAAATTCAAAAGTTAATGTACATTTTATGTACTGTTTTAGCATCATTAGATATGAGAAATAATAATGAAATTTACAATACCCACCTTATTTAGCCTTGCATTATTACCACAGTTAAGTTTTGCATTACCTGCTTTCAAAAATTATCCCGCTGCACCATTTACAGGAAAATACAAAGCGATAAAAATCGACCGTTCAAACCAGCTCTATAAATCCTTCTTAACTGAATTAAAAAATGAAAAGATCAATTTTGCAGGAAAATATGTATTGTCTCCTATTGGTTGTGGGGGCGGTTGTTCGAATATAGCTTTTTATAATGCACAAAATGGTCATGCCGGCTATTTTAAACAAAGCTTTTCAGACTGCTATTCTGAGAAGCATGGTTTTCAAATGAATGATTATGAGTATCAAGCTAACAGCCAGTTACTGATCGCCATGGGTCGTCGTTCAGAAAAGATAGAACAATGTGAAAAAGTTTATTATTTGATGAAAAATGATCGCTTGGTTGAAATTGCCCATCATCCTGTGTGGAAGTAAATCTCCATCCATCGAAGACAACTTATATTTTTAGTTTCGTTGATGATTATTTCAAAGCTTTCATTGCAAAATAGTGTTTTAAAATCAGCTATACTCTAAGTGTCTTGTCACTGTTTTGATTTTATTGGTACGTCTATGTCTAAACCACTTTCTATTTCTCCTGCACTTCTCAATCGTGCTGCAATGGGAAATTCTGCTGCTCAGTTTGAATTGGCTGAAATTTATATGGAAAGTGATGATGAAGAATATGTTCAACTTGCTGAAGAATGGGCGCTCAAAGCAGCTCAATTGGGGCATGTTGAGGCGATGTATTGGTTGGGTGAAGGTTATGCCGTCTATGCCAAAGACATTTTAGAAGAAGATCCTGAAGAAGCAAAAACCTACTTTGAACATGCGCATCGTTGGTTAGAACAAGCGGTCAAACATCAGCACCCTGCGGCAATTTTTGAATTGGCAAATTTCTACCGTCGTGGTGACGTGGTTGAAAAAGATGTAGCTAAATCCATTGAAATGCTTGAACAAGCAGCTAAATTAGGTGAAGTCCAAGCTATGCGTGATCTTGTTGCAATCTATGAACATGGTTTAGGTGTAGACGTAGATGAAGAAAAAGCGGATTTTTGGGCGGAAAAAGCAAATACTGCTGAAGACTCTACCGAATAATATAAATGCATCAAACTTATATTAAATGAGTTTGATGCTCACTTCTTTAATTGCGTAAGTTTACATAAATAATATCTAAGTCCTGTTTAGGAACAAAGTTCTTCTCCACCATCTGAAACTGTGTTGGACTAATTTTACTGACTTTCCCTTTCCAACAAAATGACACCAATTCTTTTGGATCACGTTCAATGGTTAATTTAAAATTTTCAATCGGTTTTGCCCAATTCGCCCCTGTCGTTAAAATATAGCCCAACGCACTGAATGAGGAATTTTCTGACTGCGCTTTTTTCAAACCTTTTTTAAAGTTAGCATCCATACAATATTGTTGATTATATTCATCTTCATACAATGCAACTGAACCACCAACCAGTGGTTTGTATTGATGCTTCACTTGTGTAACTGAATTGGCTTTAAATGTTTGCTTCCAGCTATAAATGACTTGCCCTGTCCAATAAATTTCCTGATCTTTTGTATAACCTTGTACCAGTTTTTGAATTTTTGGCATTTTACAATTAAAAATTTTAGATGAAAAAAACTTGCTTTCAGAAGCATCCATCCAAGGCGTCAACAAATCTTTTTCAGAAAAGCCACAATGCTTAAATTCATCAGTCACATCTGTTTCTTTTGCACGCTCATCGACTTCACCATTTTTCAATGGTTTCATAAACGCTCTGACATGCATTTGAGGCACTACAGTTTTTCCATCGACTTGAACTTTAAAACTTTTTAATAATTCTTCGGTATGAGCAAAGTCACCATCACGATAATTATCTAACTGAGGCAATGGAAATAAGATGGTTTCTGTCACATCCTGCTTACTGAGGTTTTTAAACTGATAATCAACTTTAATGATTTTTTTACTGATAAATAAATCCTCACTCTGCATCGCAATATTCTTATTTTTTAGATATTCGATTCCCCCTGTACTGACATAGCCAGTGGAATCATTGGCAAGTGCCAAAGTTGAAAAACATAAGCCTGAGAGTAAAATTATTCTTTTCATGATCATGTTCCATTTTTTTAATTTCAAATATTAACGCATTTAAAATACTAAACTTAAGGTGCATTTTTAAGATACATAAATAAAATCCAACCCGCAAATAAAACACTCCATGTGATGATAAAGAATATAGCAATAAATAAATATCTTTTAGGTTTAGACCATGTTTGAATCGTATTGTGTGGATTCACTACTTTTTTTACCGCAAGTCCAAACACAACCAACACAGCACCTGCTGACACTAGTTGTAAACCCCATAAGATTTTGGCTAACCATGAACCACGTAAATCAAACCAACGTTGTGAATAAAAATATATAGATTCTTGAGGACTTTCAGCATTCACTAAAACCACTGCTTGACCATTTAAAAACTCATTTTTCAGCTTATACGCTGACAGTTGACGCAAGACAGCAGGTTCATCTCCCAGCAATTTCAAAAAATACTGTCGCACCAAATCACTTTGTTCAGTCGAATACGTTTTACCTTGATATTCATACTGATAAATCACATTCATATAAGCATAACTGACACTACGTGAACGCCGATAAACTTCTGATTTTGTATCTACAAGTTGAACCTGACTGGCAGGTTGCCAATGCGGATGCGTCCACTCAAACTCTTTGAATTGTAATTTAGGCGAAACTCCCCAAACAATTTGTAAAAGCACATAAGCAATAAAAATAGAAAAGCTGTGCAATAAAATTCGATGGGTTTTAAAATATTTTCGAAGCAATAACAGATAAATAGGCAAATATAATACGATGGCATAAATCACCAAACATAGATTTTCTCTATAAAAAAATAATAAACCTAGCCCCAAAATTGCAAGGATTCCTCCCAATACAAAAACTAAGTTTTCTTTTAAATTATCCAACTTTTCATCCATCTATTGATTTCAGCTTTATTTTTATCGCCTGAGCAGTTTAAGGCATCATCCTGCTCCTGAATACAGTTGATACTTTTTAATACAATCTACATTGGAACAAAAGCAAAATGTCGGTACAATAGCTCGCAGTCGAGGGATGCTGCGACTTTCTTACAGGCACTAAATGGTAAGATCGCTAGGCTCGACCATCGGTATTCTGTTCAGAATCACCAACAACGGCATCCGCGAACATAATGATCAATTATCTATTTTAAGGAGATCGTGATGAACGCGGTTAATGCTTCATTTACAGATTATAAAGTTGCCGATATTTCACTTGCTGACTACGGCCGTAAAGAAATCAAACTTGCTGAAGCAGAAATGCCAGCTTTGATGGGTCTTCGTAAACGCTATTCTGCTGCGAAACCACTTGCTGGTGCAAAAATTTTGGGTTGTATCCACATGACAATCCAAACAGCGGTTCTTATTGAAACTCTGGTTGAATTAGGCGCAGAAGTTCGCTGGACTTCATGTAACATCTTCTCTACTCAAGACCATGCTGCTGCTGCAATCGCTGCTGCGGGTATTCCTGTATTTGCGTGGAAAGGTGAAACTGAAGAAGAATACAACTGGTGTTTAGAACAACAGATTAATGTAAATGGCACACCTTGGGATGCCAACATGATTCTGGATGATGGCGGTGACTTAACTGCACTTGTTCATGAAAAATATCCTCAAGTGATTGCTAAAATTCACGGTATTACTGAAGAAACCACTACAGGTGTTCAACGTCTGTATGAAATGCACCGTGACGGTACTTTAAAAGTGCCTGCAATCAACGTAAATGACTCAGTGACTAAGTCTAAAAATGACAACAAATATGGTTGCCGCCATTCATTAAACGATGCCATCAAACGTGGTACAGATATGCTTTTATCTGGTCGTCGTGCGCTTGTAATCGGTTATGGTGACGTAGGTAAAGGTTCTGCTCAATCACTTCGTCAGGAAGGCATGATTGTACGTGTAACTGAAATTGACCCAATCTGTGCTATGCAAGCATGCATGGACGGTTATGAAGTTGTTTCTCCATACAAAAATGGCGTACAAACAGGTAAGAAAGAAGACATCAATCTTGACCTTCTTCAAAACACTGACCTGATCGTAACAACGACTGGTAACTATCACGTATGTGATTCTGCAATGCTTGATTCATTAAAAGCAGGTGCAGTGGTGTGTAACATCGGTCACTTTGACACTGAAATCGATACCAACTACTTACGTGGTTACAAGTGGGTTGAAGTTAAGCCACAAGTACACCAAGTGTATCGTACAGAAAATGAAAACGATTACTTAATCCTTCTTTCAGAAGGTCGTTTGGTGAACCTTGGTAATGCGACTGGTCACCCTTCACGTATTATGGATGGTTCATTTGCCAACCAGGTATTGGGTCAAATGCACTTATTTGCTGAGAAATTTGCTGATCTTCCTGAAGATCAAAAACAAGCTGCGATCCGTGTAGAACTTATTCCGAAGAAACTGGATGAAGAAGTTGCCGCTGCAATGGTTGTAGGTTTCGGTGGTGTCTTGACTCAATTGACTCAAGTACAAGCAGATTACTTAGGTGTAACTGTTGAAGGTCCGTTTAAGTCTGAGTCTTATAAATATTAATTGATATTAACCCTCTCCCTAGCCCTCTCTTGCGCTGAACTTTAAAGCAATGCTTAAAGCACGCTCAGGAGAGGGAACATTCATTATCAAATGTATGTCATCGAGGGTAAGTCCTCTCCTTTCAGGAGAGGATTTAGGAGAGGTAAAATCAATCAATAATATTGATAAAAAAGGATTTAACCATGACCAAACGTGTCCCGATTTCTTTTGAATTTTTCCCGACCAAAACCGATGCAGGTGCGGAAAAGCTTAAAGTTGTACATCAAGAACTTCAGTTACTGAATCCTGAATTTTTCTCTGTAACTTATGGTGCGGGTGGTTCTACCCGTGAACGCACCTTGTCTACACTGGACGATTTCAACGGCAAAGGTACACCTGTTGCGCCTCACCTGTCTTGTATTGGTGACAGCAAACAACGTATTGCTGAATTGCTAGATTTGTATAAATCACAAGGCATTGACCGTATTGTAGCGCTTCGTGGTGATTTACCTTCAGGTCAAGTTGGTTTAGGTGAATTGCCTTATGCAACTGATCTGGTTCGCTTTATCCGTGAACATTCAGGTGATCATTTCCATATCGAGGTTGCCGCATATCCTGAAATGCATCCGCAAGCCGACAGCTTTGACAAAGACATTCAACGTTTTTGTGATAAAGCCCGTGCAGGTGCAAATGCAGCACTGACTCAATTCTTCTTTAATCCAGATGCATATTTCTACTTTGTAGACCGCATTCAAAAAGAAGGCATTGATATTCCAGTTGCACCAGGGATCATGCCGATTACCAATGCAAGCAATCTGATTCGCTTTGCTGATGGTACAGGCGCAGAGATTCCACGCTGGATTCGTAAGCAACTGGCTACCTATGGTGATGATTCTGCAAGTATCAAAGCCTTTGGTCATGAAGTTGTGGTGAAGCTATGTGAACGCCTGATTGCAGGTGGTGCGCCAAGTCTGCACTTCTATACCATGAACCACACTGAACCAAACCGTCAGCTTGTACTTGACCTTGGTTTAGCATAATTCAAAATTAAATCATCTATTTGCGAGTAAGACTGAATGCCCCGTTTTTATATTGAAACTGATTTAGCTGTTGATACTACGGTTGAACTGACTGAAACAGTTTTCCATCACTGGGTCAAAGTCTTACGTGCACAAGTCGGTGAAAAAGCCACTTTGTTCAATGGACAAGGTGGTGAATATGCAGTGACTCTGGCAGATGTTACGAAAAAATCTGCTTCAGTACATGTTGACACCTTTAATCCTGACAACCGTACACCACACTTCACTGCGCTACTTGGGCAAGTGATGAGTAAAGGTGACCGTATGGATTATGCAATTCAGAAAGCAGTTGAACTTGGCGTTTCCAAAATTCAGCTGTTGACTTCTGAACGCTGTGAAATGCGTTTAAAATACGACCGTGATCAGAAGAAAATTGATCATTGGCAAGGGATCGCAATTGCAGCCTGTGAACAATGCGGAATGAATATTGTTCCTGAAATACTTGCACCACTCAGTCTTGGGCAATGGTTACAAACAGAATTACCTGTAACAAAACTGGTTCTTGCACCTGAAAAAGAACAGACTGATGTGCTCAAAGATGCAAGCCAAGATATTGTGCTATTGATTGGTCCAGAAGGTGGACTCAGTGAAGCTGAAATCAGTCAGGCGAATGATTACGGATTTAAAAACTGGTGCATCGGGAACCGTGTATTGAGAACTGAAACAGCTCCAGTTGTCGCATTATCCATTTTGAATTATTACAAATAAAAAAGTAAAACAAGTCACATATCACTATTGCAATCTGATACATTTCACGGTATTTTAGCTTTAAAACAGCCTATTGATTAATAAAACTAAAAAATAAATTATTATTTCAATGCTTTTCTTAAAATGACAAAGGTGTAATGATAAATGAATGATGTTCAGGAAGAGCTTCTTTCATATGGTGTCAACTCATCCAATATAAGAAAGATCGCAAAACAGCTTAGAATTTTTTTTCTATGGCTACTTTTTAGCTGTGTTTCTGATGTATTCATTTATTTTTGTCTATTTCATAAAACGTCGAGTGCATTAACGATTTGGTTGGCACTTTCAAGTTTTTTTATTTTGTCTTTTTTTATTTTTAATACTTACGTCACATATCAATATAAAATAAAAAAATTTAAACATATCAATACATTATTTCAGGTTTTTTGTTTAATTTTAGGTAGTCTACTGGGTTTAGGTATTTATATACTTAACTTAGAAATCTCGTTGATGCCAAATACAGTTGCTCCTTTTTACTCTTTTCTATTATCTGGATTTTTATTAAGTTTCCCATCCATGATGGCTATGAACTTTCTAAATCAAAGATTCAGCTACTTTTTAGCTTTTTATATCCCTGCTGTTACCCCAATTTTTAGTGTGCCGCTACTTTTTCCCACAAATACAAATGAGATCTACAGTACAATTTTTATTATATGGTTCTTACTTTTATTTTTTTGCGCCTATGTCTCACATAAAATTTATATTCGTGCAGAAAACCTAAACACTAAAAATAAATTTCTGTTTAAACAATCACAGGAACGACTTGAAGAATCACAATATTTGCAACAACAACTCAAATCAGAGATTTCAAAAACTCAAGCAATGAAAGATGAATTGCAAATGCATAATCATCTACTTGAACAAACTGTGAAAGAAAGAATTTATGATTTTAAGCAAATCAATGACCGTTTGGAGAATCATCAAGCCAATTTATCTTTTGCACATGAAACGGCTGGAATCCACTCATGGGTGTGGAATATTGAAAAGCGCACCTTTGAAATTGCCAACTCAAAAAGTGATGTAGAGTTTAGACAATTAAATCTAAAACCAAATAGTATCAATGACTATATTCATCCTGATGATATTGCGAACTATAAAACCTTACTCATCCAGCATCTCAAAGGAAAAAGTGGGCGTTTCGAAGCTATTTACCGTATTAAACATGATGATCAATGGTGTTGGGTTCAAGACATTGGTAAAGTCGTTTCTAAAAACTCAAAAAATAAGCCGCTAAGAATGGTTGGCATTCAACGTAACATTCAAAAAGAAAAAACAGATCAGGAAAAATTAAAACTTGCAGCGAATGTACTAGATCAAGTTGCGGAAGGTGTTTTTGTTTTAGATAATAACCTATGTTATTTAGAGGTTAATCCTTATTTCGAAAAACTCTTAAATTATAAAGAAGAAGAAGTTATTGGACGACATCTATTTGATATTACAATAAATAACAACCCGAAAATTCAACAAGAATATACCCTAATCACTCAAGAATTAATCCGCGATGGAGAATACGAGTCTGAAATACAGGTCGATTTCACTTCAGGTAAAAAAGTCATTCTGTGGGTTCATATCAATGCGATTTATGATGAAAAAAATAAAGTTGCCAATTATGTTGGCATTATTACTGATCTAACTGATCGTAAAAAACAAGAGCAACGGCTATCATACTTAGAACATTATGATATTCTGACCGATTTACCAAATCGTTTTTATTTCAAGCAACAACTCCACAATTATCTGACACATTATTCTGATTCATTTAAAAGCTTTGCTGTTTTACGAATCAATATCGACCGTTTTAAACTATTTAATGAGTTTACAAGTCACAAAGATGGAGATGAATTACTCAAACAAGTTGCCAATCGTTTAAGACTCAGTTGTACTCACGCGTCCTTAATTGCTTATCTGAATAATGATGATTTTGCAGTTATCTATAATCTAAGTAGCTGTAATATTGATATTCACCAACAAACTCAAAAACTATTAGAAGATTTTAAACAACTCTTCGAAATCAATGGACAAGAACAGATTATTACCATTTCTATTGGTGCCGCTATTTATCCAGAACATGGTCTACAGTTAGATAGCTTAAATGGGCATGCTGAATCCGCACTGAATGAAGCCAAGCGTTTAGGTGGAAATACTGTTTATTTCTATTCAAACAAGAAAACAGCCATTCATAATCAAGAAGTCAACTTAGAAAATGAATTGCGTAAAGCCATAAAAAACAAAGAGCTTGCAGTACATTATCAACCTAAAATTTGTATTCGAACCAATAGAATATACGGCTTTGAAGCATTAATTCGCTGGTTACACCCTATTCATGGTTATATTTCACCCGACATCTTTATTCCGCTTGCAGAAGAAACCAGTTTGATTTCAGACATTGGGCTTTTCGTACTGCATGAAACTTGTAAGCAAATTCAAGAATGGCAAGGCTTAGGTTTTGATCACTTTAGAGTTTCAATCAATATCGTTGCGCAACAAATTTATCGTGGTGAGTTAGTCGATGAAATTGATTATGCACTTCAAAAATATAATATTTCTGGGGACATGTTAGAGCTCGAACTGACAGAATCTACATTATTTGATAAATCAGAGGATGTAAATATTCTTCTACAGCAACTCAAAGAACGCCATATTTCTATTTCTTTGGATGATTTTGGTACAGGCTATTCATCACTCGCCTATTTAACCAGTTATCCTTTCGATATTCTCAAAATAGACAAAGCATTCATTTCAAAGATTGGGCAAGAGAAAGATGAAGCGATCGTAAATGCAATCATTGCAATGGGCAATGCGATCGGGATTACTCTTGTTGCAGAAGGTGTTGAAACTAGAGAACAAATGTTGTTCCTAGAAAAACACGGTTGCTATATTTTACAAGGCTTCTATTTCTCTAAAGCGCTGTCCTCTGCGGATAGCACGAAATATTTAGAACAACATAAACTTATCACTATTTGTTAGGATATTTAGATTTCAAAGCTATAACTTTGTTTGAAATAAGCACATTTTGACTGTCGATATTGCTCAACAAATGGTATATTCAAGAAAATTTAGCCAAAATCACCAGCGCCCGCTGGTACATTGTAACAAACGAGATGTAAATGGACGATCAATCACTAAAACAGCAAGCTCTGTATTATCATGAATTTCCAACTCCAGGAAAAATCAGCGTCACTCCTAGTAAGCAACTCGTTAACCAACATGATCTTGCACTTGCCTACTCCCCAGGTGTTGCTGCGCCATGTTTGGAAATCGAGAAAGACCCATCAAAAGCGGCTCTTTATACAGCACGTGGTAACTTGGTCGCTGTGGTCAGTAATGGTACTGCTGTTTTAGGTCTTGGAAATATTGGTCCTTTAGCTTCAAAACCTGTTATGGAAGGTAAAGGCGTATTATTTAAAAAGTTCGCTGGTGTCGATGTATTTGACATCGAAATTGCTGAAAATGATCCAGATAAAATTGTTGATATTGTTGCAGCATTAGAGCCTACTTTTGGCGGTATCAACTTAGAAGATATTAAAGCACCAGAATGTTTCTACATTGAACAAAAACTTCGTGAACGCATGAATATTCCTGTGTTTCACGATGACCAACACGGTACTTCAATTATTGTTGGTTCAGCGTTAATCAATGCTTTGCAATTGAATGGCAAAAAAATTGAAGAAATCAAAATCATCGCTTCAGGTGCAGGTGCTGCGGCCCTCTCTTGCTTAGATTTACTTTGTGCGATTGGTGCGAAGAAAGAAAATATCATCGTGGCTGACTCACGTGGCTTATTGACCACTAAACGTGAAGGTTTGGATGAGTCTAAAAAGCGTTATGTGCAAGACATCGAAGGTACTCAACTTGCAGACGTAATCGCAGGTGCGGACATGTTCTTGGGGCTTTCTGCGGCAGGTATTTTAACCAAAGAAATGGTTAAAGTGATGGCAGCTGATCCGATTATCTTTGCATTGGCAAATCCAGATCCAGAAATTTTACCTGAACATGCACATGAAGTTCGCCCTGATGTAATCATGGCAACAGGTCGTTCTGACTATCCAAACCAAGTGAATAATGCACTTTGCTTCCCATATATCTTCCGTGGTGCTTTGGACGTTGGTGCAACCACCATTAATGAAGAAATGAAGATTGCATGTGTACATGCGATTGCACGTATGGCACACGTTGAAGCAGACGCTGCATCTTATGGTGAAAAATCTGCATCTTTTGGTCGTGACTATTTAATTCCACGTCCGCTTGATCAACGTTTGATTCTTGAAATTGCCCCTGCTGTTGCACAAGCTGCAATGGATTCGGGTGTGGCAAGTCGTCCGATTACTGATTTCTCTGCATATCGTCAACGTCTTTCTGAGTTTGTTTATAACTCAGCATTGATGATGAAGCCTATTTTTGCCCAAGCGAAATCTGCTCCTAAGCGTATTGCATACGCTGAAGGTGAAGATTTGCGTGTACTTCGTGCAGTTCAAATTGCAGTTGATGAAGGTTTAGCGCATCCGATCCTTGTGGGTCGTACTGCTGTAATTGAAGCAAATATCAAAAAATTAGGCTTACGTCTTGAAAATGGTGTGAATATCACCATCGTTGATCAAGAAAATAATCCTGATTATGAAAAATTTGCTGAAGATTATCACAGCATTATGCAACGCAAAGGCGTAACACCTGAGTATGCTCAACGTGAATCACGTCGTCGTTCTACTTTGATTGCTGCAATGTTAGTTCGTCACGGTCTTGCTGATGGTATGTTATGTGGTACCTATTCAAGCTATGACATCCATTTGGATTTCGTTAGCAATGTAATCGGGCTAAAAGAAGGTCGTAATAACTTCTTTACCTTGAATGCATTGATGCTTGAAGATCGCAATTTATTTATTGCTGATACCTATATCAACCGTAACCCAACTGCTGAACAGTTGGCTGAAATGACTATTTTAGCGGCTGAAGAAGTACGTCGTTTCGGTATGACACCGCGTGTTGCATTATTGTCTCACTCAAGTTTTGGCTCAGATCAAACTGACCCTAGCGCTCAAAAAATGCGTAAAGTGTTTGAAATTTTGTCTGAAATTGCACCTGAACTTGAAGTTGAAGGTGAAATGCATGCGGATGCAGCATTGGATGAAAATATTCGTCATTTTGCATTCCCGAACTCACGTTTCAAAGGTTCTGCAAACTTGTTGATCATGCCAAACCTTGATGCGGCAAACATTTCATTCAACTTGTTAAAATCTACATCTGGCAATAATGTGACCATTGGTCCAATCTTGCTAGGTGCTTCTAAACCAGTTCATATTTTAACACCGACTGCAACAACTCGTCGTTTGGTGAATATGACTGCATTAACAGTTGCTGAAATTCAACAAGCTGAAAGTTAATACATGAATCTTTAGTAAACTAAAGATCTGTACTTGAGAAAACCTCTATTCTGTTGCATGATGGCATTAAGAATAGAGGTTTTTTCATGCAAGTTTATTTAGTAGGCGGTGCTGTCAGAGATCATTTACTCGGTCATCCCTATCACGAAAAAGATTATGTTGTTGTGGGTGCAACACCTGAACAACTTCTTGCCCAAGGTTATCAACCTGTGGGTAAAGACTTCCCTGTTTTTTTGCATCCTGAAACCAAAGATGAATATGCACTTGCCCGAACCGAACGTAAATCTGGGCATGGTTATCATGGCTTCGAGTTTTATACCGATCCTGCGGTGACCTTAGAAGAAGATTTAATTCGTCGTGATTTAACCATTAATGCAATTGCTATGGATGCCGATGGTCAAGTGTTTGATCCCTATCATGGTCAGGATGATTTAAATAATAAAATCCTGCGTCATGTATCTATTGCCTTTGCTGAAGATCCTTTACGTGTACTCCGTGTTGCCCGCTTTGCTGCACGTTATGCGCAATATGGGTTTTCGATTGCTGATGAAACTTTGGCATTGATGCGTCAATTGGCGGAATCTGGTGAATTAGAAGCACTCACACCTGAACGTGTTTGGAAAGAAACCTCACGTGCCTTGATGGAAGATCGTGCTGATGTTTATTTTGAAGTTTTACGTGAATGCGGTGCTTTAAAAGTTTTATTCCCAGAAATTGATGCGCTGTTTGGTATTCCGCAACGTCCTGAATATCATCCTGAAATTGACTGTGGTATTCATACTCTGATGTCTTTGCAACAAGCTTGTAAAGCTAATTATTCTTTGGATGTGCGTTTTGCTGTCTTAGTTCATGATTTGGGTAAAGCTTTGACGCCTGAAGCAGAATTACCGCGTCATATCATGCATGAAGAACGTGGAATTAAGCCTGTGACTGAAGTCTGTGATCGTTTAAAAGTTCCTACGTTAACCAAGCAACTTGCTTTGGCAGTGTGTAAAGAGCATTTGAAATGTCATCAAGCTTTTACTTTAAAAGCAGGTACTTTATGGCGTTTGTTACAGCGTTTGGATGTATTGCGTCGTCCTGAGCGTGTTGAAGCTTTTGTGCAGGCGTGTGAATGTGATGCGCGTGGTCGTTTGGGTTTAGAGGATCGTGATTATCCTCAAGCGCAATATGTATTGGATGCAATGAAAACCGTTCGTACGATTAAAGCTTCTGACCTACCGCCTGAAATTCAAGGTGCAGATATTGGTGAGATGTTGATTCAGAAAAGGATCGAAGCGATTGGTCATTTGAAGCATGAGTTAGGTCATCATACACATACAGCATAAATGAAACATCCTCTCAAAAATGGGAGGATTTTTTAGGATACAGAAAAGTGGGAATCTAGCATGAATTTTATTTTACGACCTATAAATTTAGAACAAGACATTGAAGATATTACCAACCTCACTAAACAATTGGGCTATCCAACCAATGCTGAAAATTTATATGACCGCTTCAAAATAATCTCATTTGATAAAAATTATCATACTTTAGCTGTTGAATTTGATCATCATATTATTGCTTATACTGGTTTCATCCGTCTAAAAAGTTGGGAGATTGATGGAGAATTCATCAAAATTCAAGTTTTTGTCGTTGATGAAAATTATCGTAGTCAAGGTATCGGTAGATTGTTATTAAATGCGGTTGAAAATTTTGCAAAAGAACATCAAATTTTTAGGATTCTATTGAATAGTTCAAATCGTCCTGAACGTGAAATTGCCCATAAATTTTATAAAGATTTGGGTTTCGAAGCGAAAAGTATTGGTTTTCATAAATGGGTTAAGTTTTTATAATAATCATAATAAAACCCAAACTCATTATTCAAAACTGAGTACTAAATTTGAATCCAATTCAGATAATTTTTTTAAATCATTTCCACTTATTTTATCTACATTTTCATGCCATACAACCCACAACTCGATAAATCCCGAGCCTGTAATTGTTGAATCATCATGAAGTGTTGCACGTGTCAATGCACCATCTTCTTCATCTTCACCTTCAAGCCAATCAACATATTCAACATAAGGAAAAATTTTTTGAGGTGTTAATATACAATATCCTTCGCCAATATTTTTTAGAATGACTTTTTCAATAATACTCATAATTTATTACACTTTATTAAAATATATGGTCGATAGGTGCAGGGCTCGAACCTGCGTCCATTCGGTCCCAGAGCCGAACGTTCTACCACTGAACTAACCTATCAAAATTTATAATTTACCTGAAAAATATTTATTCTTTTTTAGATAATACGCTAAAAACGGATTATCAACCTCAACACCATTTACAAGTTCAGGTGTAGGTTTGAATTTTACAATAGCATGAATTTTAGGTGCTATCCAACCTGATTTTTCAGGATCTAAGTTTGCCAATATGCACTGTTGCACTACATCTGCCTTTGTACATACAACTTTATTCTGAAAAATTTCCCATGGAAAAGGAAGGTTACGCCATACAAGTGTATTAGGATCGAGCTGCCCTCTTGAATTAAAATGCCAAGCAGCCGCATCCCCCGCCATTAACCTAAGTACTTTACCAAAGCAGATATCATCAAGTAATGCTTCCAACCCCATTGCATAAATAAGTTGCATCCATTGATCTCTAGCTTTATTCCATGCACCCGCCACATGGTTCCATGTTGATGAATCATTCCCACGTTTAACAATCATTGTTTGCCTATTAATTTGATTGTTATTCCAAAGTTCCTCCAAAAAATTTGCTATATTTTCAAGAATGTTTGTCCATCGTCCTAATAAAGCTCCCTTTTGAAGATCTGACAAATGCCCCAAAACCTCTTGAGTCATATAAATTTGTGCAATAGCCCACCAATTCGTACTTTCATTATGCTTACAACGATTGAATAACATGTCACAAATTTCATCAAATGGGCGTTCTTGAGATTGATTTGTAAATACACTACGTAAATTACTCCGTGCATTAAAATACGCAATAAAACAGGCACTACTTAGGTCACTTGTAAAGTTGTCATATACGATATGGTGAGCTAAGCCATGCTTTGCAATTTTTTCGAACTCATTCTTCTCAAGTTCCTTTTGCACAGTCTTTTGCTTTTTTTCCAAACGCTTTGCTAGTCGCCATCTTTTATTATACTGCCGTTTGGACAACTGCAAATTTAGTAAATTACGCTCACTCTTATTCAGACGATCATGTACAAAATCATTCTTGCCTATTCGTTTTAATGAGGTATTTTCAATTTTTATTAAAACTTTTTGAATATCTTTGACATTACTATCATCTAAGTCTTGAAATTTTGAAAACTGAAATAATTCATTTACTTTCAAAATTTGTTTTTTTGCTCCAACGACATCTCTAAAATTTTGAGACATAGACGAATAAGAAATATTTCTACGAGAAAGTGCACCCTGAGCTGCTTTTTCTAAAATGATTTTTTCTTTACTACTTAATTGATCAGAAATAAGCTTTCGTATCAATTCTGCAACATCTTCAGGACGCATTCTCTTATCTAAAGAATAATATAACTCATCTACAAAATTCATTTTTATCCTTGTTCTACGAGTTTTATTCTGATAATAAAATCATATCTTGCCTAAAAATTTAAGCAAGATTTATCAAGATCACGATTTATCCGTGGTAAAACCCACTACCTTTTCTACTTCACCTTAAATAACTTCAAAATGTTCTGCTATCCAAGCTTGCGCTAATTCATCAGACTCAAATTTTTTAATCGTGACCTGATCTGAGTCAATATACACAATTTCAAAATACTGCAAAATATAGTTTTCATAGATTGAGTTGATATGCGAAATCTTATCAATATCTAGAGAGGTATGAATTTCTGTATTAATCAATTCTGACTTTTCAAAAACATATAACTCTTCATTTTCACAATTAAAAGTATTTCCAATCTTTTTGAAATTTTGAAATACTTGTAAAAAATTTTTCATCCATTCCTGAACTTCGTATGTATCAATATTTTTGATACTTTCAAGATTGCCAAATGTTTTTGCTGATTTAATAGCAGTAAATACAAAAAAAGACCCTACATTTGAAACTCTTACAGTAAAAATATCAAATAAGTATATTGGATTCAGATAATTCCCATCATCATCTTTGATAAAGTAAGGTTTCATTTTTCTCATTGCCTTTAATTATTTTATTAAAAATCATGCCCAATATCATCAATCAGGCATGTTCTAAGCCCTCATGACACATCTGCCGTAAAACTCACCACCTTTTCCAACTTCATTTGGTTGGTCACAACCATCAACAAACGATCAATTCCCAAAGCAATCCCTGAACATTCAGGCATATTTGGTAATGCGGCAAGCAAATACTCATCTATCGGCATCACATGTAAGCCCAACTTTTCACGCTCAGCATTATCCGCTTCAAAACGACCACGCAATACATTTGCATCAATCAGTTCATCATAAGCATTGGCAAGTTCCAAACCTTCGATGTACAACTCAAAACGTGCCGCAACCAATTCCCCATCTTCATCAATGCGTGTTTTGGCAAGTGACGCCATTTCAGGTGGAAAATCGGTTAAAAATACAGGTGTATCAAAACCCAAACTTGGCTCAACCATATGTGAAAATAAAAGGTCGATATAGCCTAAACGGTCATCGCCCAAATCCAAATTTAAACCCACACGGCGACAAGCATCTTTTAACTCTTTTAAAGTCGCTTGCAATGGATTTAAATCCAAACGATCCATAAATGCATGTTTATAGCTGTAAATGGTTGGACGAACTTCACCAAAACGCTCAGCCAAAACCACATTGAGTAAATCGGTCACTTCCAACATTAAATCTTTCAGTGAAAACTCAGGGCGATACCACTCCAACATGGTAAATTCACTATTATGTTTACGCCCATGCTCATCATCACGAAAGACTTTGCAGATTTGATAAATTGCCCCACTGCCACTCGCAAGCAAACGCTTCATGGCAAATTCAGGTGAAGTCTGTAAATAATGGATTTGTTTTTTGCCTTGTACATGACGCTGTGCCTGCACAGAAGCCAAATGCACATCGGTCACGCCCGCTTGAGAAAGTACAGGTGTTTCTACTTCCAACACATCACGCTCCGCAAAAAACTGACGAAGCTGTGCATACATTTTGGCACGAGCTTTTAAGGCTTTTAGATCACAGGTCGGCTGAAATTTTACAGATTCACTCATGCTTTTGGCCCACCATGTGCAGCCCATTCACGGCGCAAAGGATAAGTTTTACGGAGATAATCAAAAGCTTTTTGATCAACCTTTCCGTCTTTTAAACATGCTCGTAGATTTTGGTCATCACGTGAAATATTATAAATATCAGACAAATGATGCTTCAAAGTTTGTTTAATGCTATTACCATAGAAAAATTGGGCACATGCTGGAAGTTGCGACTCAAACTTTTTATGCGCAGGATAATCAAAGGTTTTACAAAAGGCGTCGTAAATCATTTGCGTACCACGTGCCTTCCCTTCCAAACTATAACCTGCAATATGTGGTGTAACTAATGTAATTAAATCGAGTAATTGTTGTGAGATTTCAGGCTCATGCTCAAATACATCTAAGACCACTTTACGTTGTGTATTTAAAATGTCCTGAATTAGCGCCACTTCTTCAACCACAGCTCCACGTGCTGAATTAATCAAAATTGTTTCAGGCTTCACCATTGCCAAAGTTTCTGCATTGATCAAATGATAAGTTGGATACTCACCTGATTTCGTTAATGGCACATGTGTCGTAATTGCATCTGAATCTTTTAATAATTGTTCTAATTCTACTTGTTGAATATTTTCATGCTGTACAAATGGATCATAACCGATGACATTCCAACCCAAAAGTTGCGCCATATAAGCTAAACGTGAACCAACATTTCCAAGACCGATAATCCCTAAAGTGAATTGTTTCCCTTGATCTAAAAACTCAGGATCTATGTGTAATAAAGCTGTGATGACGTACTCTGCAACAGCCTGAGCATTACATCCGGCTGCATTTGACCAAGCAATTTGCTGTGCTTCTATTGCTGATATTTCCAGATGGTCAGTACCAATCGTGGCACTGCCCACAAATTTAAGTTGTGTATTTTGAATAAGTTGAGGATTTACTTTTGTGACTGATCGTATCAATAATGCTTCAGCATCTCGAACATCATCATGACTTAAACTACGCCCTGCTTTTTGCTGAATCTCACCAAATTCTGCAAAAAAATAATCGGTAAATGCTAGATTTTCATCTGCAACAATTTTCATAGTGTAGTCCAAGGTATTGATGCAACTATGATACCGCGTTGTAGTTTTGAAAACTATGAAGAAGCGATGTTCTTCTAAAATCGATGCTGTAATTGCTCTGATTTTCTACGAATAAAAGTGTTGAATATCATATCCAATTAAATTTCTAAGTAGGTCAAACGATCTCGACCTAAACGCTTTGATTCATACAAAGCATTATCCGCGACATTTAAAATCTCATCATACGCCATCTGTTTATTTTTATATAAGGTCATACCAATACTTAATGTTAAGTATGCAGAAATTTCTGATTTCTCATGAACTATTTTTTGGTCTCGTATGTCTTGTAAAATGTTTTCAGCAATCTGTTTTGATTCTTGTAAATTCGTATTCACCAAAACAATGACAAACTCTTCTCCTCCATAACGAATCGCCAAATCATCTTCTGAAATATGTCTTTTTAAGGTTTGAGCAACACGTACTAAAGCCAAATCCCCCTGTTGATGCCCATAGACATCATTAAACATTTTAAAAAAATCTACATCAATAAATAGTACAGCTAAACTACTCTGAGATTGCTGTGTCCATTGAATCATTTCTTCCATTTGATACTTAAAACTACGCCGATTTCCCAATAATGTTAAAGTATCTTGTTGACTAATCGTGGTTAGATGTTTATTTAAAATTTCATACAATTTTTTATCTAGTTCAATAATTCGTGACTGTAAAAAGCGTACTCGTTCTGTTGAGACCGTTAAAATAGCAAGCCCTAAGCCCACTAAATTTCCCAAGATCATGACATTAAATAATACCCATGGCGGGACATGCTTAGCAGTCAATCCCAAAACAATACATGTCAAAACCGCGGCAATAATCCCTGCAACAAAAGTATGTAATGGTCTTAGCCCAGAACACATATAAGCAAACATCAACGCGAAAATGATAATCAGCGTACCACGCCATGTCATAGCCAGTGATTGCGTTAAAAATAAAACACTTTGAACGATAGTTAAACTGATACAAATGACGGTACTCACGATAGCACTATAATTATTTTTCCAGATCGGATGCTTCGCCATGATATAAATGCACAACAAAGCCACCTATCCTGTTGTATATGAAATCAAGGTCATGAATACATCATGATTTCTAAATTGTGCTTCAGTGGTAAAATAATTGATCGGTAAACTAATGATTTCAAAAATCAAATAAAAAATACTGGCTGGAATGAATGCACTAATAATCAACTTACAAATTCGTGCTTGTCGATCATTCCAGAACTTTTCTTCTAATTCTTCTGAAAATTGTGATGCGATTTGTTTTTTTTGATGACCCAATAAAGTTTCAAATTCATGTCGCTCTTTCTGAATATCTTCAACTTCATTTTCTAAGGTCATATTCTTCGCTATTGAAAGTTTAATGATGTGCGAAAAATTATTATAGACAATTCGTTTTAATTTAAAACAATTTTATAAAATATATATTTGAATAATAATGTTTATATTTAATATTAACTAAACATAATATTAAGTTGTTATTTAAAGTAAATGGCACACTCGACTAGATTTTCTAAGTTATTCAATCACTCATAGAAACATTTTCAATCAGAGTCTTGTACCGTAAATAACTCATACTTTGAAATTTTGTGATACGTTTCTGTGTATCAACTTTTCAGAAAAACCTAATTATTGAATTAATATTACTGCAGAACATCAATTCAATAATATTCTATTTTATAATTTTGGGGGCAAATCATACTTCAAATCAATATCATTCAGACCGCCAAATTCACACTGTTTTTTAATGGCTAATCAAGACAACTCACTCACTGTTCTTTTTGAGTAATCTATGCTTTCAATTGTCTGCTTTTCGACTGAAGCTTTTAAATTCACCAAGAAAATTGCGAGTGCTGCGATAAAACCAGGAATTGCAATCACTAAAAAATTCATTTGATGTGGTAATTGTAAAGTCAATAAAGCACCAGTTAGGACAGGTCCAACGATTGCACCGATACGACCAATGCCAGAAGCCCACCCCATACCTGTTGAGCGTACTGCTGCTGGATAAAATTGTGCGACAAAAGTGTAAAGTAGTATTTGTGATCCAATCGTTGCAGCCCCTGCAATCGCAATCAGGCTATACAATAAAATTTGGTGGCTCTTAAATCCGAGTAAAATTAACGCCACAGCACCCACACTAAACATAATGGTTAATACAGGTTTTAAATGGAAACGGTCGGCCAAAACACCACCACCAATCGCACCAACCATGCCACCAATATTTAAAGCGAAAAGGAAAAGCATACTCGCGCCGAGTGAATAGCCTGCTTGGATCATTAGTTTCGGTAACCAACTTCCAAGCGCATAAACCATTAACAAACACATGAAGAATGCCACCCAAAACATCATGGTGCTAAAAGTGCGACCTTGTTGAAATAAAGCTTTGAGCGGTGCTTCATTTTCACGACTTGCTTCATTTAAACTAAATTCAGTACTTGTTGTTATAATCTGCTGTGGTGAAATTTTTTGCACGATTTCAGCGACTTTATCTCTTTCACCCTTTTGGGTTAAAAACATCAATGATTCAGGTAAAAATTTCCAAATCAAAGGTAAGCAAATCATTGGAATAGCGGCAATATAGAACATGATCTTCCAACCATAATCCGCAACCAACCATGCACCTAATAATGCAGAAGTCATGCCCCCTATCGCATAACCGCTAAACATCACCGCAACCAAAGTGCTACGTATTTTTTTCGGTGCATATTCAGTCATTAAGGCAACGACATTCGGCATCACACCACCAATTCCAAGCCCTGCGAGAAAACGTAAAATTCCAAACTCAATTGGTGTAGAAGCAAATGCACCCAGAAAAGTAAAACCGCTGAAAATAGCGACACAAATCATAATGGTCTTTTTACGCCCCAATTTATCTGACAGCGTCCCAAAACTCATTGCACCAAACATCATGCCAAATAGTCCTGTACTGGCTAGCAATCCCGCTTGAACTGCTGTTAATCCCCATTCTTGCATGAGTAATGGCAAAGCGACTCCATAAATCACCAAATCATAACCATCAAAAATAATGATCATTAAACACCACAACAAAACACTCCAATGAAATGGTGTAAATTTAGCGTCATCCACGATGCTATTTATATTTAATTTATTCGTTTGCATAATCAGCCTCCTGCTGAGAAACGTGATAAAAATTTCCCAAACAATGGATGAAGCCCTTTTTTTTGTCCAAAACCGATTACATATAAATCCATACCTTAAAGGTCGGTTTATTAAAATTAATCGAATAAACAATGTCTTAAAACTTATTTATACATAATGTTGGCGGATATTTTTCTTTAAGTTTTTTTAAAATGATTCTGGAAAAGAGCTTTAATCGTGTTTTTATTTAAAAAAAGAACAGAAGTTTCTAATTTTCAATACATTACTTTTCACATTAATTTTATTTATCTAACACCAATATAATGCTAAATCATCATTATCAATATCACTTTTAAGTCATGATATTTAATCATAGAATTAAATCAATCAACGATTAAATATCTCTCATTTCAATATTGATTAGCAAAATTTTGACTTACGCACCCATCTTCAAATACTCGCTCGATCATATTGAAAGCCTTCCAAATCGTAGACTTGGTAAATGCAATCAAATAAAGAATGAATATCCTCGCTTTCATCCATGCAACGAATCGCCATAAAAATAGGACTTTTCGCAGAACTATCTAATAGTGGTATATATTTCAAATTTGGCAATTGAATGGTTTTTGCACTTTCAGGAACGATACACATGCCTTCACCTGCGGCAACTAGTCCCAAAGCCAATTGAATTTCACGAACTTCTTTTAAGTTTTTAGGGTCTAAACCATGTTCAGAAAATAAATTGCGAACTTGAGTAGAAAAGTTCGGCTTAGGATGACTCGGATAGAGAAATAAATTTTCATCCTCGATATCGGCAAAATATGTACCTTTTGAATCTGCTAAAGAGTGGCTGGTATGCACTGCCAACATCAGTGGTTCTTCTCTGAGCAATACTCGACGTACCGCAGGATCTGAAATTTTTAAGCGTCCAAATCCAACATCAATCCGTCCTTCTTTCAGTGCTTGAATTTGATCTTTCGTGCTCATTTCCACCAATTCAATTTTGAGGCGTGGTTGTTGCTGACGAAACATATAAACAATTTTGGGCAATAATCCATACAACAAAGACCCGACAAAGCCCATGGTCACCGTCTTTTCAATCAGTCCAATGCGCTTGGTCATAGTTTTGACCTCTTCCGCATTAGACAAAAGTTTAACTGCATGCTGATAGAAAAATTGCCCAGCTTCAGTGGTTTTTAGCGGGCGGCTTCCTCTCTCAAATAATGAGATTCCAAGCTCACTTTCAAGGTTTTGAATCTGTCGACTGAGTGGTGGTTGCGCGATAAAAAGTTTTTCAGCAGCTTTAGTAAAACTTTGCTCTTCCACAACAGCAACAAAATAGCGTAAATGCCTGAGTTCCATCTCAACACCATACCTTTAAGATATAAAAAAATGCAAATTTGATCTTAGACAGCGACCATCCATTCTTTTAAGGTATATCAAACACAAGATGTAAATCAAGTTTGTTCGTAGTCGATTGCTCCAGTCTGAGAATTAACGCTGAAATATGACTCAACTAAGTAGCATTCGAAACTGAAAACCTTATGTCTTTTAAACAGGGATGCGTTATTTGCTCGCTACACATCATCCGCTAGCAAAATAACGATACTCACAGAATTTAAGTCGTGAAAGCATTTAACAAAACTCAAAGCGTTGTCAATTCATCGTTCAAAAAATCCTTTGAATTGCCCACCACATGGATAGTCGGAGAACGGACATGCCTCGTATTCCAGTGATAAACACCAGTCACCTTGATCGTATAGATGAATTACTTGTCGATAATTTTGAAACAGGTGAATTTAAATTACATCGTTCAGTATTTACAGATCAAAGTCTGTTTGACCTTGAAATGAAATATATTTTCGAAGGCAATTGGGTGTATTTGGCACATGAAAGCCAAATCCCAAATAACAACGATTACTACACCACTTATATGGGTCGCCAACCGATTCTGATTGCGCGTAATCGCAATGGTGAACTGAATGCCATGATCAATGCATGTTCACATCGTGGTGCGCAGCTTTGTCGTCATAAACGTGGCAATAAAGCAACCTATACTTGCCCTTTCCACGGCTGGACCTTTAACAACTCGGGTAAATTATTGAAAGTAAAAGACCCTGCTGATGCAGGTTATTCAGATTGTTTCAATAAAGATGGTTCACACGATCTTAAAAAAGTGGCTCGTTTTGAAAACTATAAAGGTTTCTTATTCGGTAGCTTAAATCCAGATGTACCAAGTCTAGAAGAATTCCTTGGTGAAACAACCAAAGTGATTGACATGATTGTTGATCAATCTGAACAAGGTCTAGAAGTTTTACGTGGTGCATCGACCTATACCTTTGAAGGCAACTGGAAACTGACGGCTGAAAATGGTGCAGATGGTTATCACGTTTCAGCAGTACATTGGAACTATGCAGCAACCACGCAACAGCGTAAAGAAAAAGAAGCCGGTGACAATGTTCGTGCAATGAGTGCTGGTTCTTGGGGCAAACAAGGTGGTGGTTCTTACGGTTTTGACAATGGTCATATGTTGTTATGGACTCAATGGGGCAATCCTGAAGACCGTCCTAACTTTGCCAAAGCGGATGAATATACAGAAAAATTCGGTGCGCCAATGTCGAAGTGGATGATCGAACGTTCACGTAACCTTTGCTTATATCCAAATGTATATTTAATGGATCAATTCGGTTCACAAATTCGTGTGGTTCGCCCGATTTCTGTCAACAAATCTGAAGTCACAATTTACTGTATCGCGCCAGTTGGCGAAGTACCTGAAGCACGTGCACGTCGTATCCGCCAATATGAAGATTTCTTCAATGCTTCAGGCATGGCAATACCAGATGATTTAGAAGAATTCCGCGCATGCCAAGCGGGCTATGCAGGCATCGAATTGGAATGGAACGACATGTGTCGTGGTTCTAAACATTGGATTCAAGGACCTGATGATGCAGCCAATGAAATTGGTTTAAAACCTGCAATTAGTTGTATCAAAACGGAAGATGAAGGGCTTTATTTGGCACAGCATCAGTATTGGTTAAAAACCATGAAACATGCAATTTCTGCTGAAAAAGAACTGGCTGAATTAGAAGCGACAACACAAGGAGAAGTGGCATGAGTACACAAGATAAAACTTCTTTGGAGAATATCTGTCAATTTCTCTATCGTGAAGCTCGCTTTTTAGATGATGAACAATGGGATGATTGGTTGGCTTGTTATGCACCAAGCGCGTCATTTTGGATGCCTGCTTGGGATGATGATGACAAATTAACAGAAGACCCACAGTCTGAAATTTCACTCATCTATTATCCAGATCGCCAAGGGCTTGAAGACCGTGTGTTCCGTATCAAAACTGAACGCTCATCTGCAACCATGCCTGATACACGAACTTCACACAACATTGCCAATGTAGAAGTGATTGAACGTGATGGTGATAAAGTGACGGTACGCTTCAATTGGAACACGCTCAGTTTCCGATATAAAAATTCGTACAGCTACTTTGGTACCTCGAAATACGAAATTGATTTTTTAGGTGAACAACCAAAAATCCTCAGTAAATATGTCGTACTGAAAAATGACTACATCAATCAAGTGATTGATATTTACCACCTCTAGAATTCGATTCTTCTCAAAAGTCGATTCAAAAACCACCTCTAAGACTGGGTTGATCAACTCAGCAAGGTCGCCGTTCAGCCATATGGAAATTTGACTGGGCGGCAGAAGATTTAGATACATTAAAAGGATTCTGCCATGTCAAACCATAATGTTGCACTTCAGTTCGAAGATGGCGTCACTCGCTTTATTTCCGTTGCACAAGATGAAACCCTTTCTGACGCAGCGTATCGTCAAAAAATCAATATTCCACTGGATTGTCGTGATGGCGCTTGCGGAACATGTCGTGCATTTTGTGAATCTGGTAGCTATGACATGCCAGAAGAAAATTATATTGAAGATGCACTTACACCAGAAGAAGCTGAACAAGGCTATATTTTAGCTTGCCAATGTAAACCGACTTCGGACGCGGTGTTTAAAATTTCGGCATCATCGGATGTTTGTAAAACACAAATTCACCAATTTCAAGGCACACTCTCCCGTGTTGAAAATCTGTCTGACTCAACCATTACTTTTGATATTCAGTTGGATGAAGATCAGCCAGACATCAATTTCCTTGCTGGTCAATATGTCAATGTCGGCATTCCTGGTACAACAGAAACACGTTCATATTCATTTAGTTCTAAACCAGGCAATCGTTTAACTGGTTTTGTGGTACGTAATGTACCAAATGGAAAAATGAGTGAGTTTCTGAGTAAAACGGTTAAATCAGGCGACAAAATGACCTTTACAGGACCATTTGGTAGCTTCTATTTACGTGATGTTGCGCGCCCTGTCCTCATGCTCGCAGGCGGTACAGGTATTGCCCCATTTATGTCAATGCTGCAAGTTCTTGAAGAAAAAGGTTCAACACAACCTGTACGTCTAGTTTTTGGTGTGACCAATGATTTTGACTTAGTCGCGATTGAAAAACTCAATGTACTTCAAGATAAGCTTCCATGGTTTGAATACCGTACTGTGGTTGCACACGCAGATAGCCAACATGAACGTAAAGGCTATGTCACAGGTCATGTTGAAAATGAATGGTTAAACCAAGGTGATGTCGACATTTACCTATGTGGTCCAGTACCAATGGTTGAAGCAGTCCGTGGTTGGTTAGATACCGAAGGTGTTAAACCGAAAAACTTCCTCTTTGAAAAATTCTCTGCGAATTAAATAGAGTCATCCCAACAAACCCCGTTTTCATAGAACGGGTTTTTAGATTGATAGATTGGACCTCTTGCGTAAGACAAAACTGATCATGAATTGACAATAAAATGAATATTGCAAGTCCCTCCACCTGTGCCATAGATGTTTTGAAATGAGAGGATTGTAAAGGTGAAATTTTTTTCCAAATAAATCCGCACTCTCTTGCGAAATCCTATTTCTCATCCTTTAAAAAGAGAGGAAATTTTCATTGTTCAGTAATCAACTTCCGCATGCGGTCTATAAGGAATGGAGCATAAAATGTCAGATCGTCAAAGATTTTTAAATAAAGTGGTTATTGTTACAGGTGCTGCACAAGGCATTGGTCGTGGCGTTGCCCTACAAGTCACCGCAGAAGGTGCGCAAGCAGTACTCGCAGATCGTTCTGAATATGTTGAAGAAGTATTAACAGAAATCAAAAGCAACGGTGGCAATGCAGTTACGATCAATGCAGATCTCGAAACCTACGCAGGTGCTCAAGCCGTTGTCGAAAAAGCCATTGCGACCTATGGGCATGTTGATGTACTCATCAATAATGTCGGTGGTGCTATTTGGATGAAACCTTTTCAGGAATTTACTGAAGAAGAAATCATTAAAGAAGTCAATCGCTCTTTATTTCCAACCATGTGGTGCTGTCGTGCTGTCTTACCTGAAATGATCAAGAATCAACAAGGTACGATTGTCAATGTATCTTCAATCGCGACGCGCGGCATTAACCGTATTCCCTACTCTGCTTCTAAAGGCGGCGTGAATGGTTTAACCGCGTCATTGGCATTTGAACATGCCAAAGATAATATCCGTGTCAATGCGATCGCGACTGGTGGCACAGAAGCACCGCCACGTAAAGTTCCTCGCAACAGTAATCCAATGTCTGAACACGAAACGCAATGGATGCAAGAAGTGGTTGATCAAACGATTGATCGTACTTTCTTAGGTCGTTATGGCACAATCCAAGAACAAGTGAATGCAATTACTTTCCTTGCTTCCGATGAATCTTCATATATTACAGGTACAGTAGTTCCAGTCGGTGGTGGTGATCAAGGTTAATTCATCTATTTAATCAATCACTCAATCCATTACGCAAGGATGCATACAATGGCAAATCTTTTACAGACTTTAAAAGAAGACTGGTCACTATCAGCCACAGTTGCAGGATTTTTAGCAGTTCTGATTTCATATTCAGGACCTCTGATTATCTTCTTCCAAGCCGCGCAACAAGCCCATGTTTCAACCGCCATGATGATTTCATGGATTTGGGGCATTTCGATTGGCGCTGCGATTGCGGGAATTTATTTATCAATTAAGTTTAAAGTTCCTGTGATTACCGCATGGTCTGCGCCAGGTACGGCACTGTTGGTCACACTCTTTCCCCATGTTTCATTGAATGAAGCTGTCGCGGCTTATCTCACGACCGCCGTTGTGATTTTCATCATTGGGATTACAGGCTATTTTGATAAATTATTGAAATGGATTCCTCAAGATGTTGCCGCAGGAATGATGGCAGGGATTCTATTTCAATTTGGTCTTGGACTATTTAAAGCGACTGATAGTATGCCTTTGATCGTCTTTGGCATGTTATTGGTATTTTTGATTGCCAAACGCTTTACACCACGCTATGCCATGCTATGGGTACTGGTTTCAGGTATTACTCTCAGCCTAATCATGGGCAAAATGAATCCTGTTACGGTTGATTTGAGCCTTGCCATTCCACAATTTATTGTGCCTGAATGGACATTGAACTCTACCTTAAATTTAGCCTTGCCTTTAATCCTTGTGAGTTTAACAGGGCAATTCCTACCAGGTATGGCGATTATGCGTTTGAGTGGTTATGACACACCTGCAAAACCCATCATTGCAGTAACCAGTATTGCATCCTTTGCGGTGGCATGTGTTGGAGGAATTACCATTGTATTGGCATCCATTACAGCAGCCTTATGTATGGGCAAAGATGCGCATGAATTAAAGGACAAACGCTATATTGCAGGCATTGCCAATGGAGTATTTTATATTTTAGGGGGTTTATTTGCAGGCAGTATTGTCATGCTGTTTAGTTTATTACCCAAAGAATTGGTAGCAGCATTGGCTGGCTTGGCTTTACTCGGTGCAATTGCGACGAATATTTCAGTGGCAATGAAAAATGAAGCGCAACGTGAAGCTGCGCTGATTACCTTTTTGGCGACTGCATCTGGAATGCATTTCCTAGGACTAAGCTCTGTATTTTGGGGCATTTGTATTGGTGTACTTGCACATTTGATTTTAAATAAACGCCATGCTTCTTCCTAAGTCTTTCAACATGCTTGTAATCAGTCAAAAAAATCATTACATCTATAAGTTATTTCTAGTGGTGTTTATTGATTAATTTCAATTCTCACTGCTTCTCATGGTATTAGTAATTTTCAATAAATCACCAAACCATATGTTTGATTTTTTGACAGCCCTCTTACGCCCCACCACGTCAAATTTCTACGATTGTATTCAAATCTGTGCAATATACTGTTTGAACTTTCCCTAACTCTCCGATTTTTACAGGTCGTAAATCGTCCTAGAATCATTAAATTCTCAATAATATCTTTTACTTTTAAATCTGATGAATTGTTTAAATTTAGATCAGGCATCATTTTTATGTGACATTGGTAATACTTTACTCTTCGAGCATTATCACAAAGTCGTATAAATCGCTAAATTTCACAACAATATACTTTTTAAGTATCTAAAGATACCGAATTCGGACTGGTTAAGGATATTACATTAAATTAAGGTATATATAACGATTATTCACAAAGCAATATCAGGATTAATGCTGAACAAACGCATAAGATGATTTTAAAAATATGACGTGAATCAGCATTATGGCAATATTAAGGAGATAGCCATGACAGCCAACAATGTTAGAATTTTCGAGACGGAAGAAGTACAAAACTTCATCAACTTGCTTAGTGGACTTGAGCAAGAAGGTGGAAACCCACGTACTAAGCAAATCATTCATCGAGTGGTTTCTGACTTATTTAAAACTATTGAAGATTTAAACATTACTTCTGATGAATATTGGGCTGCGATTGCATATCTAAACCAATTGGGTACAAGTCATGAAGCTGGTTTACTTTCTCCAGGTCTAGGTTTCGACCATTTCCTTGATCTACGTATGGACGCTGCTGATGCTGCTTTAGGCATTGACAACCCAACACCACGTACAATCGAAGGTCCTCTTTATGTTGCAGGCGCACCTGTTGCACAAGGCTTTGCTCGTATGGATGATGGTAGTGATCCAAATGGTCATACTCTGATTTTGCACGGTACAATTTACAATGCAGATGGTCAGCCTATTCCAAATGCGCAGGTTGAAATCTGGCATGCCAATACTAAAGGCTTCTATTCACACTTTGACCCAACTGGTGAACAAACACCGTTCAATATGCGCCGCACCATTATGACAGATGCGCAAGGTCATTATCGTGTACAGACAATTTTACCAGCAGGTTATGGTTGTCCTCCAGAAGGTCCAACACAACAATTGCTTAACCAATTAGGTCGTCATGGTAACCGCCCAGCACATATTCACTTCTTCGTGTCTGCAGATGGTCATCGTAAACTTACCACGCAGATTAACGTTGCTGGCGACCCGTACACTTATGATGACTTTGCTTATGCAACGCGTGAAGGTCTTGTTGTAGATGCGATTGAACATACAGATGCGGCAGCAAGCCAAGCGAATGGTGTTGAAGGTCCTTTTGCTGAAATGGTATTTGACCTTAAGCTGAGCCGTCTGGTTGATGGTGTAGATAACCAAGTGGTAGACCGCCCTCGCCTAGAAGTTTGATATTCTCAAACTTGATCTGTTGAATATTAAAATCAGGCTGGCTGTAACGGTTTAGCCTGATTTTATTTTATGGAAAGATAGAAAATAATATGGATATTCATACTTTCGATGCTGCAACCCACGATATTTTAGCCATTCTCCCAGAATACGATATGCCATTGGCTCGGTTGCGTGCCATATTACAGGCAGGTCAGATCCCAACAGTTACCGTCACTGGCAAATATAATCATGGTAAAAGCCGACTGTTAAATGAACTGATTGGTAATGATATTTTCTCTGTGGCAGATAAACGAGAAACAGTAAATCTCTCTGAACATTTGCAACATAATATCCGCTGGTTAGATGCACCTGGCTTAGATGCCGATGTAGCAGCAATTGATGATCAGTATGCTCAGGATGCCATGTGGAATAAAGCGGATATTCGCCTGATGATCCATTCTGTGCGTGAAGGTGAATTTGATCCTTTTGAATTACAGTTATTTCAACAGTTCGAACAGGATGCAGAGCAAACACAACGCCAAAGTATTTTGGTACTAACACAAATTGACCAAATCCCAGATCAAACTGTCTTAGCTCACATCATTGACAGTATTCAAAAACAAGCCCCTGCTGCAACTATTTTACCTGTATCTGCGACACGCCATCGTCAAGGTGTAGAAAACTCGAAACAGCTTTTAGTACAGCGTAGCGGTATCCCTGAGTTACAACAGAAACTCAGCAATCTGGTAAATAAAGTTCCGACAGTACGCCAGTTTGAAAAAAGTAAGATTTTTGCAGATCTCAAAAAACAACTGTCACAGCAACGAGAAACCACTGAAGCAAATATTCAGCAACTCAACACTACACTTCAACAGCAACGCCAGGCTTTTGAACAGGATCTGAATCAGATCCTGGATAAAGTACGTCAGGACTTACAACCCATTTTGTATATTTCTGGACAGGATAACTCATTAGAGCCTGATTCATTTGCCAATATGTATAAGTTGACTGCGGGCAAGCGTGATCGAAACCGCATTCAAGTGGCTTACTCCCGTGCATGTATTGAAATCAACAGTCATCTGGTGCGTTATGGTGTGGTGGGTTTACCTGATACACAAAAAAGTAATGTGCGTAGTTTAGACACGGTCATGGTTGCAGTACTGGGTATCTCAGTCAAACTTCGTAAGGACTTAAAGCTCATTTTTGACGATGAATCCGGACGTGAACGTTTACGCCGTGAATTTGCCCATTATTTTGAATTATCCACCGATCGAATGCATCTGAAACAGCAATTACAGGATTTACAGCAACAGCTTCAACGCATCATGCAAGCTCAACAGGCATCAAAGATACTGGAGCAAACATCATGATCCATAACTCAATTCAAACTTTCATTCATGCCACCGAAGCCTTTGATCAGCCTGAAAAAGATATTGTTACGCATTTAGATAAAATGCATACCTGGCATCAACAACTGGCGCGCAATCTCAATGATCAGCGTTTAAACAGTCATGGGCTAACTTCAGAAAGTTCGATAGCGCTCGATATTGCGACACTTAATGCCCAACTTGACCGTTACCTCAACCATTGGGAAACTCAGTCAGATACCTTGCATGCTGCCCAATCCGTCGCAGATCACTTTGACGACAAAATTATTTTGCTGATTTTTGGAAAATTCAACGCCGGTAAAAGCTCTTTATGTAATGTATTGGCAGAATGTTTTCACAGACATCAGCAAAGTGTTGAGTATTTTTATCTTGAAGATGGAAAAATTGTTGAAAGTCAGGATCGTTTTAAAGAAGGTGCAACTGAAACTACTACACGTTTACAAGGTGTCTGTTTAGGTAAGAATTTAATCCTATTAGACACCCCAGGATTACATTCAGTAACACCTGAAAATGCAGACCTGACCCAGCGCTTTCTGGACAGTGCGGATGGCGTACTCTGGTTAAGCAGTTCATCTTCACCTGGTCAGGTCAAAGAGTTAGCCGCTCTGGGACAGGAATTACGTCGACATAAACCTTTATTACCTGTGATCACCCGTAGTGATTATTTTGAAGAAGATGAGATTGATGGTGAGATCTGCCAGGTCTTGTGCAATAAAAATGCTGAGCAGCGCGATTTACAGGAAAATGATGTACATACCCGTGCAACAGATCAACTCATTGAAATGCACGTTGATCCGAGCCTGCTGCAATCCCCGATTTCCACATCCTCACAGATGCTAAAAAATGCTGACTTTAATGATCAAGCAATGCAAAGTGCTGGTTTCGATCGTTTATTTAATGCATTAATGCATTTGATTCAATCTGCTTTAGCTTATAAGCAACGTAAACCCGCAGAAGCTTTACTCCACCATTTGCAAGAACAGATTTTAACTCCATTACAGGTGGAAATTGTCCCTCAATTGCATCAATTACAACAAAATCTGAACCATGCTAGTGATACATTGGTGCAAAGCAAAGAGCAAATCATGACCCAAACTTGGCGCGGTATGATTGCAACGCTACCAAGTCTATTGGAACAATTTGCTGAACAACAGGCTGTAGATGAGCTTTACAGCACTTTGACACAACAGGCGGAACAATCTCTGTCTCAACAGATTTCAGATACCTTAGTCGATTATCAACTGCAGAGTCTTCCATTTGAACCACTAAAATTTGCTAAGCATCTCACCTATGAAGTCATTTATGCTGATGATACAAAAGAAATCTTAGCCATTGGACATGACCGTTTGTACGCTGAAATTTCACAAAGCTTATGGCAAAAACTAGATGTGCATACAGATGAAGTTATTTCACAATGCCAAAAAATACTGAACAACATTCAAACGCAAATTGAGGTTATTCAGCAAGGCTTAAATGATGATGAACAAGCCTTACAACAGATTGCTCATTGTTTAAGAATGAAGGATTAAAACGAATTTAATCACGATGTAAAAGATGATCATTATTGAGTAAATATCATCATGAACTTATTCAACTCAATGAACTGTATTAATCCTCATTGAGTTGAATTGGCATATCATTTTCTTCAAATACTTGCTTAATGCACTCTAAAATATCGGGAATATATGCACTTTGATCCATATTTCGAACCGATAAAGAAATTGGACTGTATGCTTCTAAATCCAGTATTGGGATATAAATTAAATTTTTCATTCCAATATCACTAGCACTCTCAGGAATTAAGCAAATTCCCTCCCCCGATGATACCAATCCAAGTGCTAAATGAATTTCACGGACTTCTGTAAACTTTTTCGGCACTAATCCCAATTCTGTAAAAACAGACTGAATTAATGTTGAAAAGTTCGGTTTAGGCGTAATTGGATAGGAGAATATCGACTCATCTAAAATCTGTGATAAATACACACCTGTATCAATAGACTCTGCCAAATGATGATTTTTATGTACAGCAAGTTTAAGACGTTCTTTGCGCAAGAATAAACGCTTAATGGATGGATCCGTTAATCTCAATCGACCAAATCCAATATCAATTTTTCCTGCTTTTAAAGCTTCGATTTGATCTCGTGTCCCACACTCAATAAGTTCCACATGAATGTCTGGGTGTCGCTGTCGGAATAAATAAATTATTTGGGGTAATAAGGCATAAAGCAACGAACTAACATAACCAATTCGTACCGTTTTATCTACCGCATTAATACGTCGAGCCATTGAAGTTGCTTGTGCAGTATGGGTCAATATTTGCACAGCATGTTCATAGAAGAACATCCCTGCCTCAGTAGTTTTAACTGGGCGAGAACCTCGTTCAAACAAGGTAATACCTAATTCTTCTTCTAATTTTTGAATTTGTCGACTTAAAGGCGGTTGAGCAATACACAACTTTTCTGCAGCCTTGGTAATACTTTGCTCTTCAACAACAGTAACAAAATATCGTAAATGTCTTAACTCCATGACTAGAACCCCTTTATATACCTTATAAGTATCTAAAAATACCATTATCAGCCTAGTTAAAGATATTACATTAAATTAAGGTATATAAATAGTTAAACACTGAAGAAAAATTTGCAATGTATACATCCATAGAAACATTGCTTGTTGAGATTCCAACCATCCGTCCGCACAAGATGGCGGTTGCAACAATGCAAACACAAACCTTAGTACTGGTCAAAGTAAGCACGGAAGATGGCTTTATCGGCTGGGGTGAAGCGACCACAATCGGTGGCTTAGGCTATGGTGAAGAAAGTCCAGAAAGTGTTAAAACCAATATTGAAACTTATTTTGCGCCCTTATTAAAAAGCTTAAACGGCTTAAATGTCGCACAAACGATGCAAATGATTAACCGCAATATCAACGGCAATCGTTTTGCAAAATGCGCAATTCAAACAGCACTACTCGATATCCAATCACAACGATTAGGTCTACCTTTAAGTGAAGTCTTAGGCGGACGTTTACGTGACAGCATTTCAGTCCTTTGGGTTCTTGCCTCTGGCAATACTGAAAAAGACATTGCTGAAGCGCAAAAAATGATTGAAAGCAAACGTCACAATGTCTTCAAACTAAAAATCGGCTCTCGTCCTGTAGAACAAGATGTTGAACATGTTTTAGCGATTAAAAAAGCATTGGGCGATGACATTTCAATTCGTGTCGATGTCAATCGTGCTTGGTCTGAGTTAACTGCGATTAAAGGTATTCAAATGCTGCAGGATGGTGGCATTGATCTCATCGAACAGCCTTGCGCCATTCACAATATCGATGCAATGGAACGACTGACGCGTAAGTTTGATATTGCCATTATGGCTGATGAATCTTTAATGGGACCACAAAGCGCTTATGAACTGGCTAAACGCAATGCGGCTTCTGTTTTTGCAGTTAAAGTTGCACAGTCTGGCGGTTTAATTGAAGGCTGCGAAGTTGGGAAAATTGCCAATTTAGCAGGGATCGACCTTTACGGTGGCACCATGCTTGAAGGTCCTGTGGGAACAATTGCATCGGCTCACGTATTTTCTACATTCAGCAACTTAGCTTATGGCACTGAACTTTTTGGTCCGTTACTGCTCACTGAACAAATTTTAAAAACACCACTTCAATACGAAAATTTTGAGCTCAAAATCCCAACGGGTTTAGGCTTAGGTATTGAATTGGATGAAGACAAAATCGACAACCTACGTCGCTAATAATTGAAGGAGTCGTCATGCTTTTCCAAGTAAAAATGGATGTTCATATCCCACTCGATATGCCAACTGAAAAAGCCAATGAAATTAAAGCCGTTGAAAAAGCATATTCTCAAGATTTGCAACGACAAGGAAAATGGCGTCACATCTGGCGCATAACGGGTCAGTATTCCAATATCAGTATTTTTGATGTTGAAAGTAATGAAGAGTTACACAATATCTTACAAGGCTTACCCCTCTACCCTTATATGGATATTCAGGTGACTGCTTTAAACCGTCACCCGTCTTCTATTCGTGAAGATGATACCTGATCAGAAATCAAGCCACTCTAGCATCTTAGGGTGGCTTGAACCCACTTTAGAACGTAACGTCAGTTGAGTGATTCAATAACAATGCTTCCGATTTAAGGCTTAATTTCTAAAGTTATCGCAACACCACAATTTCTACGCATAACTATTCAGAAGCGATATTTATGCATAGAAATTCATGAAAATGCAGATAAGGTTAATCACATGATTGATAAAAGCACACTTGCACTTAAGCAAGTTCTCTCGCAGATTAAAGATGGCGCAACCATCATGATTGGTGGGTTTGGCACAGCAGGACAACCCGCTGAACTGATTGATGGCTTGATCGAACTGGGTGTGAAAGACCTTGTCATTATCAATAACAACGCAGGCAATGGCGATTACGGTTTAGCCAAACTTCTAAAAGCAGGTGCTGTGCGAAAAATCATTTGTTCGTTCCCACGTCAGTCAGACTCTTGGGTGTTTGATGAACTGTATCGTGCAGGAAAAATCGAACTCGAACTTGTACCACAAGGCAACTTAGCTTGTCGTATCCAGGCTGCTGGCATGGGTTTAGGTCCAATCTATACGCCAACAGGTTTTGGAACAATGCTTGCTGAAGGCAAGCCGACCTTAAATTATGAAGGCAAAGATTTCGTTTTAGAAAATCCAATCAAAGCTGATTTTGCTTTAATCAAAGCGCATCAAGGTGATCGTTGGGGCAATTTAGTCTATAACAAATCTGCACGTAACTTCGGTCCAATCATGGCAATGGCAGCAGATGTGACGATTGCACAAGTGTCAGAAGTGGTTGAACTCGGTGCGCTTGATCCTGAACATATCGTTACTGCTGGGATTTTCGTTCAACATGTTGTGGCTGTCGGTTCTACTGACAATAACGCACAGTAATTGGATACGGAGAAATTAAAATGAGTTATACAAAACTAAGCCGTGATCAAATTGCTGAACGAGTAGCCCAAGATATTCCAGATGGTGCTTATGTCAACTTGGGCATAGGTTTACCGACCAAAATTTCAAACTATCTCCCATCTGACAAAGACGTATTTTTACATTCTGAAAATGGTTTACTGGCTTTTGGTCCCCCACCTGAAGCTGGACAGGAAGACCCAGAACTGATCAATGCTGGTAAAGAATTTGTCACCATGCTCACAGGTGGTTGCTTCTTTCATCATGGTGATTCATTCGCCATGATGCGTGGTGGTCACTTAGATATTGCTGTTTTGGGTGCATTCCAAGTGGCTGAGAATGGTGATCTAGCCAACTGGCATACAGGTGCACCTGATGCAATCCCTGCTGTTGGCGGTGCAATGGATTTAGCGGTTGGGGCAAAGAAAGTGTTTATTACCACTGATCATGTCACTAAAAAAGGCGAACCGAAAATCGTCGCGGAACTGTCTTATCCAGCAACAGGTTTGAAATGTGTAGACCGTATTTACACCGATCTTTGTGTGATCGATGTGACTGCTGAAGGTATGAAAGTCATAGAAAAGGTAGACGGTTTAAGCTTTGACGAATTGCAGTCGATGACGGGTGCAAAGTTAATTGATGCAACAGTTTAATTACCTCCCTTAATCCCTCCTGAAAGGAGGGAAACTTTCATTACAAAACTATTGAATGCAAGTTTAAAAGATTGTTAAAAATACTGAATTAATAATGGAAGTTCCTTCTCCCTCAGGGAGAAGGCTAGGATGAGGGGATTCTATAAACATCCTCTCCCTAACCCTCTCCTTCAAAGGAGAGGGAACTCTAGGAAAAGAGAACCTCTATGAAAAACGCATACATCATTGACGCCATCCGTACCCCATTCGGACGCTATGCAGGTGGACTCGCCCCTATTCGTGCTGATGACCTCGGCGCATTACCAATCAAAGCTCTAATGGAACGTAATCCAACAGTGAACTGGGAACAGGTCGATGACGTGATCTACGGCTGTGCCAACCAGGCAGGTGAAGATAACCGTAATGTTGGACGGATGTCTGCACTTTTGGCAGGTGTTCCCTACCAAGTGCCTGCAACCACAGTAAACCGTTTATGTGGTTCATCACTTGATGCTGTAGCAATGGCAGCCCGTGCAATTAAAGCAGGTGAAGCTGATTTAATCATTGCAGGTGGCGTAGAAAGTATGAGCCGTGCCCCCTTAGTCATGAGTAAATCTGACAGTGCATACGGTCGTAGCCAAAAACTTGAAGACACCACTATGGGTTGGCGTTTTATCAATCCAAAGCTGAAAGAAATGTATGGTGTTGAAACCATGCCACAAACGGCTGAGAATGTAGCTGAACAATTTAATATCAACCGTGCAGATCAGGATCAGTTTGCATTAACCAGTCAGCAACGTACCGCAGCTGCACAAGCCAAAGGTTTCTTCGAAAAAGAAATCATTGCTGTCACAATTCCACAGCGTAAAGGCGAAGCGATTGTGGTGGATATCGATGAACATCCACGTGCATCAACCACACTTGAAGGTTTAAACAAGCTTAAACCAGTCGTCAAAGCTGATGGTACTGTCACTGCGGGTAATGCGTCAGGTATTAACGATGGTGCTGCTGCACTTTTGATTGCTTCAGATGAAGCCATTGAAAAATATGCTTTGAAAGCTCGCGCTAAAATTATTGGTGCAACTACTGTTGGTGTTGAGCCTCGAATTATGGGCTTTGGTCCTGCACCTGCAATCAAAAAGTTACTTGCACAAACAGGCTTAACTTTAAGTCAAATGGATGTGATTGAACTCAATGAAGCTTTTGCAGCACAAGCTTTAGCAGTCACTCGTGATCTAGGTTTAGAAGATGGTGCAACGCACGTCAATCCAAATGGTGGTGCAATTGCGATTGGTCATCCGCTCGGTGCATCAGGCGCACGTTTAGTCACAACCGCATTGAATCAACTTGAAGCGATTGGTGGCAAATACGCCCTATGTTCAATGTGTATCGGTGTCGGTCAAGGCATCGCTTTAATTATTGAAAGAGTTTAAAACAATTAATAATCCCCTCCCTTTTATAAAGGGAGGTTGGGAAGGATTTATACATGCCAAAATTTACATCCGACGATGCCGAAATCAATTACCAAACTTTTGGTGATGCGAGTAAACCTACGATTGTATTTTCAAATTCTCTAGGTACAAAATACAGTATGTGGCAAGTGCAAATTGAGCATTTTCAAAAAGATCATTTTGTAATTTGTTATGATACACGTGGTCATGGACAATCTTCTGCCCCTCAAGGTCCATACACCATCGACCAATTAGGGCAAGATGTAGTGAATCTTTTAGATCACCTTAATATTCAAAAAGCAGACTTTTGCGGAATTTCAATGGGTGGCGTAACTGGACAATGGTTAGCGATTCATCATTCTGCACGATTTAACCATGTGATCGTCTGCAACACTGCTGCAAAAATTGGTCAGGAACAAGCATGGTTAGACCGCACCAAACTTGTTCGTGAACAAGGCTTAAAACCAATTGCAGAAACAGCAGCATTACGTTGGTTTACAGAACGCTTTATCCAAAGCCAATCAACAATTGTAGAATCCATGAGTAACGACCTCGCAGCTGGCAGCGCAGAGGGTTATGCAAGTTGTTGTGAGGCTTTGGCTAAGGCGGATTTACGTGAAGATTTAAAGAATATCAGCGTGCCTGTTTTGGTGATTGCAGGTCTGCAAGACCCAGTAACCACAGTTGCTGATGGACAATTCATGGTCGATCGTATTGCCAATGCAGAGCTATTTGAAATAGATGCTTCTCATATTTCCAATGTAGAAAAGCCTCAAGAATTTAACCAAGCTTTGGAAAATTTCTTAGCTAGATAGTCTCTATCCGTTCACGCTGTACAATAAATGTAAGGTACTGAATTGTACGTAAAAGGCTTATTCATAACTCTCTATGAATAAGCCTTTTACATTATTTTCTCTTATTGAAATTAAAAATGTATTTACAGAATCGTTTTAGATGAAAGATGTCCGCAAAATCTATATGAATTTTTATTATAAATCTTAAATAACAATCATTTTCCAAACAGTCATTCACAACTTAAATCTATCAATAATCGCTTAAGCCTATAAAACAGTCCCAAAACTTTAAAATTAAGTTTTCAAATTTCTCTTTTATATTTATACGATGAATGGCCATTTCAAAAAAAAGGCCACATTGAGGATTAAATGTAGCCAAAAGCACATCTTAAGTTTTAATTAAAGATTCAGAATACAATCAATGATGTATCCTGAGCCTGATTAAAATTTATTTTTGAAATACAAAGAATAGACTTCTTCAAAATTTAGAAAGTATAGCCTGCATTAACTGTAAAACCTCTTAAATCTTTGTCTGCATAGGTATAAGTAAAACCGATACGATATTCATCAATCCAAGCTTTTGGCTTCTTATTTTTAAACCCTATAGAGCCAGAAAAATCATGTGACAATTCAGAAAATAGTTGATCTCCGCTAAAATCAGTACGTGCATATGCAAGTTTTGCAATCAATGGACTACCTGCAACTGACTTATGCAAAACATGACTATATTCTACGCCATTACGCAAAATGGTATTCTGCAAATCATATCCACTGTCAAAATCACCGACCTTGATTGAATCAGTTTTATAATAAGACACCATATTGATGATTGAAACTGCTGAATTTTCATTTAAAGGGAATTGAGCATTACTACTTAAACCACCACCGTAAATTAATGCCGCTGTTCCAAAATCTTCAGAACCAGTTACACCACCTCTAATTTGTGGCATGAGGTACCAGTTTACTGATTCAGTTGATGCTAATTTAAAATTTAAACCAACACCAAGATTTAAACTTCCTGATAATGCCCCATCCGATGTTTTAGAAACAGTAATCGGTAAATCTAAAACTAGACCTGTTTTATTTGATTCAAACCAATGTGAATAAGTCAGTGGCAAGTTATAGACATTAATATCATGTCCTTGCTGAGTATAACGTCCGAAACGAGGCATCATGCCGAAATTTGATGAAGAGTTTTCTTTTAGTCCATACATTTGATCAGATGCCATATCCGATAAATTATCGGTCATTGAACCTACCATCATAGAAAGTAAACTGGTTGGGTTGCCTGCAACTGGATCAATCGGTGAGTTTTTCACCCATTCTGCAGTAAGTTTCTTTAATAATTCTTTATCTTCGCCTTTTAACGCATCAAGGAACATGTCCTTACTTTCTTCACGAGTTGCACCTGTATAAGTACGTTCAATACCAAGTGACGGTATTTTAAATGTTAAAGTCGAAGAGTTTTGTGCATAGCTTAAATTCACAGGTACATCACGTAAATTGACTTTTGCATTTACAAATGAAGTTTCTGTATATGTTGGGAACATAGCTTTCATATTGTATGAATCATACTGATCAGCCACGTCAGAAATACTACTATAACCAAGCACCTGTGATTGGTTATCGACTTGGATTTCAGATGTAAATACATCTTTTGCATATAAATTCATTGAGCTAAACGTAACTAAAGCCATCCCCAATTTAATGATTAATTGTTTTGTATTCATTTACTTGTTTCCATTGTTTGTTCATTATTTCTTGTTTGTAATTTTATATTTATTTTTGTAATTAAAATATTCCTCAGATGAGGAGTTGACTTTTATAAAATTTTATTTTTACGAATAAGAATAAATACTCTTAGTAAAGTTTTCATCATCCTCAGTTTAGCTGTTACTTAGTTTTCTTTGCTTCAACAAAAAAACTAATTCTTAACTAGATCATCTGGATATGTAGTCTATCTTTCACAAGCGACACGTATAAAATAACCATGATTTGAAGGCTGATCGAGCTTGGTTCGGGTTATAGAAAAGAATAACTGCGTAGATTTCTAAAGGCTGTCCTCGAACAATATTCAAATTTTGGGGTGTAATTCTCTTCCATTCTGAAGGCCAAATACCTGTTATAACCGCACAGCCTGTCAAAACGCTAAAAAAACCACAAATTGTAAAAATACGGATAATGTACTGTCTTAAAAGTTTATTTTTGAACTTTTGAATATAATTGCCAACATCTGATTTTTTATTCATATTACGTTCCTTTAAATAGTTATTTTCAAATCCATCATTGATATTTTTAAAAACAGTATTAATTAAAATATATATTTATATCAGAAAGATATAACTTTATTCCAATTCCAAAAATGGAATTATGAACTACCTTTTTCATTGATTTTTGTAGTGTTGCGGAATATCACAAGTATATTCACCATGCAAATTCTCAGACACTCCCAAATGGGAATGTCATGCATAAAAAAACATTGCTACAGTACTTAAGACTAAATTCTTTTAGTTAAGCAGTATGCTATTCAGCATTTCCCCCACATGAATACATACTGCGCTTAATATCAAAGCTTTAAGGAAAATAATAAAATGAGAAAAGGTTAAATATGCTCAAAATCAAGTGTAAGTCCCATGAGCAACTGCATCAGTTCAGTCTGAGAACTACATGCTGTTTTGGCGAAAATATTTTTAATATACATTCTAACCGTGCCATAGGTAATATTCATTTGAAGACTGATTTGCTCAAGATCCATACCATTGACAAATAAATAGCAGACTTCTATTTCCCTTTTCGCCAGTTTATATTTTTGTTGTAAATAGTCTTCTGCCAAACGTTGTGGTTGATCTGTTTGTGTTATAAAAATAATCACTTTTTTAGGATGATGACTGATATTTATTTCCGAGAACGGCAATATACTCAACATTAATGACGCTGTATTATTATGATCATAAAGTGCCAAAACACCACCAGACTCATGAGTTACATCGCCTATTTCGAATAATGAACTACGAATCAAATCAGCCAATTTTTGTTGAAATTCTAAGCACGTTTTTAAATGATTCTTTTGATCAAGCTGTAATAAGCTTGAACGTTCCAAAATTTTTCGAGCAATGGCATTACTATAACTTAGACCATAATCTTGATTTAGCAGAATCACGCCTACTTTAAAATGATCTAAAACATGGTAAATATTATCTCGATCATCTTTCAAAAACGTCATTTGACGATAAATCTGCAATGCACGTCGCATGTGGATACCTAATCTCTTAAGAATCAGGTCTTCTGTTTCACTATATTCTTTTAATTGTGGCGCACGATGTACAGCCAATACAGCCCAACTGTATACGCTACGCTCTAAAAGTACTGCAGCTACATGACTGACATTGGTCGGTTTGGCACATTTCTCATAAAAAAGAAACTCATCTGTCCCCACTGGCATATTTGCATAGCGCGCAAAGGAGTTCAGCACCGTATCCCCTAACGCTTTTTCTGCCCAATACGGTGCATGTAAACGTATGTCCAATACTTTCACTTGTTCGTCTTGATACGCATGCATGCTTTCAATAGGTATATTATGTGTAAAAACAAAGTCATAATTTGGACTGAGCTGATCCGTTGCAGTAAATATAGCCGTCGTACTTTTTGTAAAATCTGCAATTTCAGACAAGACATCTTGCCACAACATCGGATTAAGCGCGGCATCGTAAATCATGCCGATGATTTTATTCTCATGTTCTGCCAACATTTGCATTTCCCCACAAAATTGCAAAGTTATTGGCTTATATTATCGAAATTGTATAGCTTGCACATATTCCCATATGGGGAGGGGTTTTTAGTTTTTTATGCTTTTAAGGGCCACTAAATTTAATTGTACTAAGCATATGGGACATGAAGTCTTCTAAAAGACTATATCTACAGACGATAAATATAAGGATAAATATACAGAAATTGTTTGAGCGTTTTTTAGATTTTAGAAATGAAATTGGGGGCCGTCATTTTGGGCAAGAGGTTATTTTTGTGTTACCTCGGGTATAGTACAAAAGAGATGATAAAGAATTATTTTGGGCCTAAAGGGGATGATAATTTTTGGACGGAGTAACCTGACAGACGTTTGCCCCGTATCCAAACTTTAGTTCTTATTTCACCCCATCTGTTTTAGAAACAAAAGCTAATATTCCAAGGAAATCACATAATAAACATATAGTTTGGCATTTATAAAAAATCAGACACTTAGTTAAAAATGCATTTTGTGGGTTGAAGCAATTCAGAGGAATTGCTACTAGATATGATAAGCTAAAATATAGTTATAAAGGGGGCTGTTGCATTAGCAACATTTTTATTTGACTCATTTTCACGGGTAAATTCTATGCTTAAAGTATCAATGCCCCCTGAATATTCATTCAATAAAATTAACTTTCAATACGATATTGGAAGGTATTTTTAACATTCGATACGCTGATCGGTTTGCCATCGACTAAACGAGGCTGATATTTAAAAGCGAGCGCAGCCTGAATCGAAGGTCGTACAAACATCGGATGACAGTCACCTTGTGCCTTTGGATTTTCTACCCGCCCTTTTTCATTCACGCTGTACACCACTGTACAATCCCCCTCCAGCTTACGATCCAGTGCCGATTCAGGATATGCAGGTGCAATTTTTGAAACAGGTTGATAATTTTTAATATCAAATGATTCAGGCTGAGTTTGTGTTTTAGGTTCTACTGTTTTCTGGGTCTTCGTCTGAGTTGAGGTTTCTGTCTTCGCATGGCTCTCAACAACTTTCTTTGTTTCCGTCGTTGTACTTTGCTCTTCCGTCACAACTTGCTGCGATTGCTTTTTGGCTGTCTTTGTAGCTGTAGTGACACTTTTGTTGCTCTGCGACTCTACAAATTTTTTTGGGGTTTTCTGCTGGGCTTCGGCAGGCATTTCTTTCTGTTTTTGGAAGGCAGGCTTATTTACAACTTTTTCTTCAACCATTGGTTCAGTCTTTTTAGGTTCAGGTTGTTGTTTGGCAGGAGGTGGTATTTGCACAAATTGCAATTGAATGGTTTTCGGCTTGGGTTCCGCCAATGTTTCATGCATCTCAACCGTACATAACCATGCAATTAACGCAATATGCAATCCAGCCGTGACCGAAAGTGCCAGACCCTGATCACGGAACCTGATTCTGGAGAGGGTTGCCATCATGATTGTGGTTCCTCTGTCACTAGCCCTAGGTCCGTTACACCACTTTTTTGCAAGGATGCAATCGCCTGAGCAACCAGTTGATAATCAGCATCCTGATCAGCACGTATATAAAACTGCAGGCTTTTATCTTTTTGAATCATTGGAATCAGCTTTTGTTGCATACTGGCTAAATCAATGGCTTGATCTGTAACTTTCTCAGTGTTCACTTCTGTACCAATATTCCAGTAATACTGACCATTGGCCTGAATCGACAATGTCACGATACGCTGCTGTTGTGACGCAGGCATGACACTGGCATCGACTTTGGGTAAGTCAATCTGAATACCTTGTGTCAGCATTGGCGCAGTCACCATAAAAATTACCAACAGCACCAACATGACATCTATATAAGGAACGACATTCATTTCAGCATTGAGTTTTAATTTTTGAGGACGCTTAATCATGGCTTTTGCTCCTTAACGCGAAGTGCGCTCAGTGTGCCCCAGCAAGCGATAAATACGTGTCTGCAATTCATTGGCAAAACCGTAATAACGACTGGAAAGCTTGTCAGCACGTGCCGAAAAACGGTTATATGCCACCACCGCAGGAATAGCGGCAAATAAACCAATGGCTGTTGCAATCAGCGCTTCTGCAATCCCTGGTGCAACTGTATTTAAAGTCGCCTGTTCAACACCAGACAGTCCAATGAAAGCATTCATAATGCCCCAGACTGTTCCAAACAGACCAATATAAGGGCTGACTGAACCCACTGTTGCAAGAAAGGTCAGATTTTGCTGAAGCTTTTCTTCTTCTTCACTGATGCTGCTGAGTAAGCGTCGCTCTACTCCATCAATCACATCACTCGTAGTGAGTTGTTCATCTTTAATCAATTGGTTGTACTCATCCAGACCATGATGAAAAATGCTGACAACACCTTTTTGCTGTTCAGGCTGCTGGTAATCCTGATGTAAAAGATTAAGATCTTTCTGCTGTCTAAAATTTTTTAAAAAGCGGTTCCAAAGCTGTTCCTGCCCACGAAGTAACATGCCGTGACGCACAATCAGATACCAGCTTACGACTGAGGATAAAACCAAAATCAACATCACCACTTTAACCAATACACTGGCATGGCTGATCAACATCCAGACTGACATTTGATCCATTGTTGCTTGCATAACGCACTCCAATTTTTTACTGCATTGTGCAGCACATATATTTTTAAAATGGGCTGAGATTCTTTAACAGCCCATATACTCACCTAGGTACTGAAGCGTTATTCAGTCCAGGTTCAGGGCTTGAGCGATTTTGTCCCACGGCACATATTTGAAGTTCTGATTGGTTTCAGGCATACGTTTACGTCCATCCTGTACCACCAATATGCCTTGCTTCCATTTGCCACCAAAATTGTGTGAACTTACATCCAGCCCATCTGTTTCAGACACAGCATCAATGCCTTTGTCGGTATTAATCCCGATACGAAATACACCACGAACTGTATAAGGCGCATCAGCATCCATCACTACAAAACTGTCATTGCCCTGGCTTGAAACCACCAGATAACTTTGGTTTTTGCCGTGATAAAGCCCCATGCCTTCAATGTCATCATGCATCACGTCTCCAACAGCAATTACCTTTTGCATTGGAAGCTGAGTTTCTGGATTGAGATCTTTTACCCACACCGCGACATCTTCTTCACCTAAGAAAATGCGTCCTGTAGCATCATCTACAACACAACCTTCCGGTTGGGTTTTCACTGAAAAGCGTTGCACTTCTTCAGCGCTTAATTTTTGTTGTGTTGCCGTAATATGGTACTGAATGAAAGTCCCGTTTTTATCGTTTGGAATCGCATAGATTTCACCCTGAGCATCGCGGTACATGCAAATGCCATAGATATCTTCCAAAGTGGTTGGAAGCTCGCCAAGCACAGACACCTTGCCCGTTTTCGGTTGAATCGCAAAAACATGCAGGCTGTTATGATCTCGGTTTGATGCCACCGCCAGATCGATGGTTTGATTACCCCATTTAAAACCGTGGCGTACATCAACATTATTCAAGCGCCCTACTGGCAAATACTGAACAGTTTTACCCTCTAAGTCATTCACCTGTAAGCCACCTTGTTTATCTGTGGCTAAAATGCGCGATTGACTCGGCTGCGCTGCGTTATGCCAAATCGCAGGGTCGTCAGCTGCATCACCTGTACTTGGCACACCTTCCGTCTGCACTTCCGCAGGAATGGTGATGATATTTTTAGACTTCGTAGTTGCCTGTGTTTCCCACTCTGCCTCTGTCACTTTTACAGTTTTGTCGTCCAAAATCAGCAGGGATTTATTGCCAAAATCACCTTGAATACTAAGCGTCTCTGCTTCTTTTAAATGATCCAGTTGCAAAGGAGTTAAAGCTTTCCAGTGCTGATCCTGCTTTTGATAACGGTAAAGCAAAGGTTTTTCTGCATCCAGTACTGCGATCTGATTATCTGTGATTGCAATTGCAGACGGTGAACCCTGAGTCGAACCAAAAGGTTGCACGAGATCCACCGCTTGACGCACCATGTCAGCTTCAGAATGCGCTGGATATACCCAGACGCCAGTATTCTCTTCATTAATAAACAGCTCAGCAGTGGCATCATTCACTTTGCACACAGTACTGGCAGGTGGAAAACTGAGACGACGTACCAACTGTGGTTGAGCCAGAACTTTTTCCTGCTTTGCTACAAGCCACTGTTCTCCAATGCCTTCTTCACCCACTAGAAAAGCAAAACTCAGCCCCTGAGTATCGGTATACAGACAGACATCTTCAGACTTAAATGAGCGTTTTGGGATGAAGCCTGGTTTATCCCATGCTTTATTTTTTAAATTCATACTCATCAATCGAATTTGCTGTTGTTGCAAATCCGATGCAGCAATCAATAAATGCTCCGAACCGATCCGATAATCAAAGCGTCCGAACTGACCCTGAATCTGATGAAGTACAGTCTGTTCACTATCTAAAAACTGTAGTCCTTTGTTCTTACTACTCAGTAAGACTGAAACTTCTGTCCATGCACTCAAGCTCAACCATTGTACATCCTCAGTTTTCGCCCCATTCGTGTCAATTTCACGCAATTGCAGCTTAGGTTCGCTCGGCAGGTCAATCTGCACTTCAGCGGATGTGAGCGGATGACTGCCCTGTGTAGCTTGAGGCATATTGTGTTGACTACATGCAGTCAACAGCAGTAAACAACTGCTTAAAATAGACAGTTTAAACAATGAAACATTCATAGAGATACTCAAAATCTGGCAAAAAATCCTCAAGGCTTTCTGCTGGAGAGAAAACCTGAGTACTGAAATTTAATTCGGTTTAAAAGTGGGTATAAGTCAGTGCCAGTTTGTAGGCTGGACCATATTCTTCATATTGCGAGTTATGAGCTTTAGAACCCGCATAGTTGTAATAGTGTTCATCCGTGATATTTTGCACATCAAACTTAAGCTGTAAGTTTTTCGATAAATTCACATGGCTACTCAAATCGAGGAATACCTGATCATCGGTATAGATGTCTTTTTCAGGTGTATCAATGTCACCCAGTTCATATAAATAATTTGATTTATAGTTTGCTGAAAGACGGACACCAAAGCGTTCATTTTCCCAGCCAATCATGGCATTGCCCACAATATCTGATTGATTTGGCATATGAATACGACGGCTCAATAATTCACCATCTTTCATTGAATCAATATCTGCTTCTGACTTACTGAATGTCGTATTGAAACCTAACAGAAGACCATTCCATGGCGCGCTTAAATGCTCAAACTTTTGCGAGTAAGCAAACTCCATTCCATACAGTTTGGCTTGATTACCATTTTTATAGGTAATTGCCTCATCAAAGTCAGCCCACTGCCCCGTGCCTGCAATATTGGTACTGTAAATAAAGTGATCAATATCTTTATAGAATGCATAGAAGCTCACCATGCTGGCTTTGCCAAAATACTTTTCTACCCCTAAGTCAAAATTGGAAGACTCAAGTGGTTTCAGCATTGGATTACCAAATTCTGCTTCATCACCATCTATATAAACACCTGGCGCACTTTGTGCGAAATTTGGTCGCACGACACTGTTTGTCCATGCCGCACGAAGATAGGCGTTATCTGCCAGCTGATAGCGTAAATGTAAGCTTGGCAACCAGTGATCATAGTCATTTTCATATCTGATTGCGGTAATCACATCATCATTAAACTCAAACCCACGTGCTTCAAAACTGGTGTTTTCATAACGCAGACCCGCAATCACACGCAGTTGATCAAAATCAACCGTATTCATGACATAAGCCGCCTGAATATCTTCATTTGACTTAAAATCGTTAATGATTGAGCCGTCTGCAACAACATAGTCGTTTGGATTTAATCCGCTGATTTTGTCTTTGATGGCATTTTCGTTAATCGTGGGACCAAACTGACCCAGTTCATAATGACTGTTGTGATTAAAGTCTGAACCGGATGTACTTAGATCTTCATACTTCCACTCATCAGTATTACTGGTTTTTTCACGCTGACTGATCTTGCCACCGAACTTCAATGCAGCAGCATAATTTCCTAGCATATAGTCTTTTAAAAAATCTAATTTACCGTTGTATTCTTTATCGGTAGTTTTAGACTTTTCCCACGACACCGAATCCAGCTCATAGTTGGCAGCATCATAAAAGTCCTGATCTGCAGTAATAACAGGTTTTTGGGTATTGTTAAAACCGACATTGCTGAATTCACCTTTATATTTTGCTCCAGAAATACCACCTGGATTTTCTTCCGATGCTTCGCTATAACCAAGCTGACCTTCTACCGTCCATGTGCCAAAACCTTGTTTGCCGCCTAGAACAAAAGACTGTATTTCTTGCATTTCGACACGGCTTTTTAAAGCACGAGCGGCTTCGGCATCACCCTGTTGCCCTGCGAATTGCGGATCGGCAAATTCAGCAGACACTTCCTGACGCGATTCGGTATCTTTAAAACGGCTGTATAAAGTTCTTAAATAGTATTCGCCTGTGTCATTCGGACGGTAGTCAAAGTTTAAACCCGCACCAATGCGCTCTCGCTCAATGTCATACTGACGCATTGCGGTTTCTTCAAGTGCCTCCCCATCCCAGGCACCACCTGTCTCGACATTATCTGAGCCAAATTTTCGGTTTTGATAACTGAGCGCCAGTGCGACCCCAAGATTATCTTTTCCCTCACCGACACTGAAACGGTTACTGATGGCACCAGATGCTTTCGGGCTATATTTTTCCCGTTTTTCATCATAACCACCTTCAACCGTTCCTGTATAAAACAAACCGTCATGGTCAAAAGCCGATAAACTTTCGACCTGAACCGTACCACCCAATGAATTGGCATCCATATCAGGTGTCAGTGTTTTCACCACAGCCAAAGACTGCACCAGCTCTGAAGGTAAAACATCCAGTGCCACGCCACGGCGGTCACTTTCAGGCGCAGGAACCAAAGTACCATTGATGGTTACTGCATTCAGGTCTGCCCCTAAACCACGAACCGAAACAAAACGTCCTTCACCCTGATCTCGTTCTGTAGAAACCCCTGGTATCCGTTGCAGAGCTTCTGCGGCATTGTCATCGGGTAACTGTCCTATGCCATCGGCATGAACCACACTACTGATCTGGTCAGCACGTTTCTGTTCTTTGAGTGCTTTATCCATACTTGCAGCTTGACCAATGACCTGTACATATTCCACCGCGTTATCTTCGGCATACAGTTGAGTCATGCTGAGCATTGACAGAACCAGTGTGCTCAGCTGGAAAGCCGCACGTTTATTTCTCACTGAACGGTTATTCGCATTTTTCATTTTGTGTATCCCCTCAAGCCAAAGTGGCATGGTTTGGAGGCACAATAAAAACTGAATATGAATATGATGTGACAGTCAAAATTTAAACCCTTCAATTTGCAGGTTTTCGAGACTTTCTTCTGGGTAAATGAGCTGATTTGATCTGTACAGAGAAAAAATTGAGCTGACTGAATACTGCATATTTACCGTAAAGGCAGGGTTTTTCAGCATTTCTCCCGACCAGAATTAAAAATAGTCTGATCTGTTTTGACTCCAGTCCTTGCCATGAAACTGTCATCTGAATCTGTTTAGCTTGGGCGAAAATAAATCATTTCCCAAATGCTATGCCTAAATACTTTGCTTACTACCGCTGGCCTCTATGCTGTATAGCGATTGCCTGTAGCGTATCGCTATGGCTATTTATCCTGCTTGGTCAGGTCAAATCATTCGCAGAATGGAACTGGGTCGATATTTTAGGTGAAGGAGGGGCAACTGTTTTTATTGGCATCTGGATTTTCTTTATTATTAAAAGCCGTCCTTTGGGTCGTGTAACTAATTATATCTTTTATGGATTATGTTTTATTTTTTTCCACATGTGGATGGACAGTTTAGATGAATTTATTCGCATGCCCAAAGAAATCATGTGGGATGCATGGCTTGAGTCCATTCCTTTTCCAATTGGACTGTTCCTGTTTACCCTTGGGATTTATTTCTGGCATCAGGAAGAACTGGCAATTTCCAGACACATGCAAAAACGGGAACGCATCTATCGGGATCACCGTTTATTCGATGCACTCACTCCTTTGGCAGATGCACATTATTTTAAAACCCAGCTCAAAGTGGCAATCGAACAAAATCTGCATGAACCAGCCGATATGTCCGTTGTTCTGCTGGATATGCATAATTTTAATCAGATTAATCAAACATATGGATTTGAGGAAGGCACATCTATTTTACAGCACGTTTCACAATTGATCAGTCTGAACTTACGCCCACACGATCTGCTCTGTCGCTTCGCTGGGGATCGTTTCATTATGCTTTTACCGGAGACCAGCCTTCAGCAAGCTGAAAAAATTGCTACACAGCTTGAGCGCATGCTGATGGTCAGTGCTTATTATCAGCGGGATTTATCGGTACAGATTCCCTTAAAAGCGATCACAACCTGTTGTTCAGTCGAGCAATATCAGTCTGTTCAGCAATTGTTAAGTACCTTAAATCAGCAATTGATCCAGAAGAAACAATACTATTCACCTAAGCGAGCGATGGTATGAACTTCGAATGCGACTACAGCTACATTCCTGCACATCATCAATTATCTATTTTAATTGATTTAGCAGCCAGCCATGAAGTCGATCATCATATTCTACTCAGCGGTAGTGGTATTTTCCTGGAAGATATATTTTCAGGACAAAAGCTGATCAATCAGCAACAGTTACAGCAGGTTTTAAAAAATGCGGAACTGCATTTCCGCAATCAGGACATCAGTTTTTTATTCGGTCAGCGTAGCTTAACCACCCCCTTTAATGATGCGATTAAGTCCATGCTCTATGCATCGACCTTCGATGAGGCGCTTAGCCGTTATTTAACATTTTCCGCATCCGTTTCACCGTGGTTATGCCCCCGACTCATGTATAGCCAAGACTATGTTCATATTTACTGGTTAGATGAAAACAAGCTTGAAAATCGCTTTTCAATCGAGAGCGCAATGAGTGCAATACAGGCGTTTAGCCGTCAACTGTACCAGGCCAAATTAGCGTGGAAATTTGAATTTAACTTTTCTGAACCGGATTATATTGAACAATACTGGACGCATTTAGGCAGTACATTAGAGTTTAATCGCCCGATCAATATGATGAGCCTTCCCCGTGACATCATCCATGAAAAACTTCCCAATGCTTCTTCTACCTTAGCTGCAATCAGTTATCAACACGCGCTGAAAGAAATGACAGCCCAGAATATCCAGCAGAGTTTTTTGCTCAGTCTGTATCAATACTTAATGCAGAATATCCAGAATAATATTCAACTCGAACAAACAGCTGACTATTTTCAGATGAGTTCAGCCACCTTAAAGCGAAAACTGAAAAAGCATCAGACCCATTTTCAGGCCCAGCTCGATCAAAGCCGCTTACATACCGCCATCATTTTATATCGTGTACATGGTTTTAAAACAGAACAGATTTCTCAGCATTTACAAATTAACGATGCCACCAATTTTCGACGTGCGTTTAAACGCTGGAGTGGTTTAACTGTACAAGCTGCACAGTCCTAATTACTTATTCTGAAGTACCTCAATCACTTAATTTCTCAATATATATCCAGATTAAAACAATTCAAATTAGAAAATCTGGCAATTTACTCACACAGGTTATAACAGCACTTATTCAGGATTACGCTTAACCCTGTAAAACTGTATATAATTGAATTTTATTAAATTTAAATTAAAAAACTCAAAAAATATAAGCTCCTTATTTTACAACTTGGCTGTAACAAACTGCATAAAGTGGATAAAGACACGGAAAATCTGGATAGAGCCCTTCTCAGATTCGCGGTTCAATCAGACAAAAGCACTGATTGGATAGAGGAAGATCCCATGACTGCACGTAACCTCGCCGAATGGCAAAATTTTGTACAGGGTTGTCTCGATTTTCGCCCAAATGATGGAGTCTATCGAATTGCTCGCGATATGTTTACTGAGCCAGAATTATTCGAACTCGAAATGGAACTCATTTTTGAAAAAGTCTGGATTTATGCCTGTCATGAAAGTGAAATTCCAGCTCATCATGACTTCGTCACCGTACAGATCGGTCGTCAACCTATCATTGTGAGCCGTGATGCCAAAGGTGAATTACATGCAATGGTCAATGCCTGTGAACATCGTGGTGCGACACTGACACGTGTTGCCAAAGGCAATCAGTCGGTATTTACCTGCCCATTCCATGCATGGTGCTATAAATCTGATGGTCGTTTAGTCAAAGTTAAAGCTCCTGGCGAATACTGTGAAGATTTTGACAAATCAAGCCGTGGCTTAAAACAAGCTCGAATCAGCAGCTATCGTGGATTTGTATTCGTCAGCCTAGATACTCAGGCGACAGATTTACTTGAAGACTTTTTAGGTGATGCCAAAGTATTTCTGGATCTGATGGTCGATCAGTCTCCGACAGGTGAACTTGAGGTTCTACAAGGTAAATCTGCATACACCTTTGCAGGTAACTGGAAACTGCAAAATGAAAATGGTCTGGATGGCTACCACGTCAGCACAGTGCATTATAACTATGTATCTACTGTACAGCACCGCCAGCAAGTGAATGCAGCCAAAGGCGATGAACTTGATACACTGGATTACAGTAAACTCGGTGCAGGCGATGCCGAAACCGATGATGGCTGGTTCAGCTTTAAAAATGGTCATAGCGTATTGTTCAGTGATATGCCAAACCCAACAGTGCGTCCAGGCTATGATGTGGTTATGCCTTACCTTGTGGAAAGGTTTGGTGAGAAACGTGCTGAATGGGCAATGCACCGCTTACGCAACTTAAATTTATACCCAAGCCTGTTCTTTATGGATCAGATCAGTTCTCAACTACGGATTATTCGCCCAGTCGCATGGAATAAAACTGAAGTCATCAGTCAGTGTATTGGTGTTAAAGGTGAGTCCAGAGAAGCACGTCGTAACCGTATTCGCCAGTTTGAAGACTTTTTCAATGTGTCTGGTTTAGGCACACCTGACGATCTGGTTGAATTCCGTGAGCAGCAAAAAGGCTTTCAGGGACGTCTGGAGCGCTGGAGTGATATCTCCCGTGGCTATCATCAATGGACATATGGTCCAACACAAAACTCGCAGGATCTGGGTATTCAGCCCGTCATTACAGGTCGTGAATTTACTCATGAAGGACTGTATGTCAATCAGCATGGACAATGGCAACGCCTTATTTTAGATGGGTTGAATAAGAAAATGCTCAAAATGCACGATGTTACTTTTAACAATCAATCTGTTACGGATGAGGTGTAATTATGTCTCTCGAACTTCATTTTGCAGTTTCACAGTTCCTCTATAAAAAAGCTGAACTATGCGATAACTACGATTGGGATGCTTACATCAACCTATACGATGAGGACAGTGTATACCACATCCCACAATGGATTGATGATCACAACTATGTTCAGGATCCAGATCAGGGTTTATCTTACGTTTATTATGAGGACCGTTCTGGTCTTGAAGACCGTGTATTCCGTATCCGTACCGGTAAAGCAGCTTCAGCAACGCCTCTGCCACGTACACAACACAATATTCATAATGTGCAGGTAAAAACACTGGATGATGGTTTGGTTGAAGCCAGAGTCAGCTGGCGAACGCTGTATAACCGTCAGGGACTGGAGGGCTGTTTTTATGGACGCGCAACCTATTTATTACGTCCAACAGAAGACAGTTTCCGTATCCGCCGTCAGCACAGTGTACTGTTGAATGACAGGATTGATTCCGTTCTTGATTTCTATCACGTTTAAGGGGAGTCAATATGGATCATTCTGTTGCACTCAACTTTGCTGATGGCAAAACTTTTTTTATTTCTGTCCAGCAAGACGAATTGTTGCTTGATGCAGCAGTTCGTCAGGGCATTAATCTACCTTTAGACTGTCGTGAAGGCGTTTGTGGAACCTGTCAGGGGAAATGTGAAACGGGTGTTTATGAACAGGAATACGTGGATGAAGATGCATTAAGTGAACGTGATCTGTCCGAGCGCAAAATGCTGGCGTGTCAGACCCGCGTCAAATCCAATGCCGCTTTTTATTTTGATCATAACTCCACCATTTGTAATACCGGTGAGACTTTAAAAATTGCGACCGTTGTGACGGGTGTAGAACTCGTTTCAGAAACTACCGCTATTCTATATTTGGATGCCCGTAGCCACACCAGACAACTGGACTTTTTACCAGGTCAGTATGCACGTTTACAGATTCCAGAGACAGATGACTGGCGTTCTTATTCATTTGCCAATCGTCCAAATGCCAGCAATCAGCTTCAGTTTTTAATTCGCCTCCTCCCAAATGGTGTGATGAGCAATTATTTGAGAGAACGTTGTCAGATTGGGCAAACTTTGATGATGGAAGCACCTTTAGGCAGCTTTTATCTTCGTGAAGCGGGACGTCCTTTGGTATTTATTGCAGGTGGTACAGGGTTATCCGCATTTTTAGGTATGCTGGATAATATTGCAGAACAACCGTGTCAGCCACCGGTTCGCTTGTATTATGGTGTAAATACAGAAGCTGATTTATGCGAACAGAACCGCTTAACTGCCTATGCAGAACGGATTAAAGACTTCAGTTATCATCCGATTATTTCTAAAGCATCGGAACAATGGCAAGGCAAATCTGGTTTCATTCATGAACATTTAGATAAGAATCAACTGGCTGAACAAAGCTTTGATATGTACTTATGTGGTCCGCCGCCCATGATTGAAGCAGTCAAAACATGGCTGGATGAACAAGCGATTGAGGACTGTCACATTTACAGTGAAAAATTCTTACAAAGTAACATAGCAAAAACTTAATCCCCCTTACTGGCTCAATGTCATATTCCAAAATATGACATTGACTATCACCCTGCGCTGATACATTCGCTATTTAAGTCATATATGCATAAATAAACATAACTGATAAAAACGATACCCGCTCATTTTTCTGAAACTCAGTATGTCTTTCAACATATTTTATATAATTGATTCAATCTGTTTTTTCTGTATAAAAAAATTACAATTTAATATAAATAATGCAATAAATTTCAATTATTTAAAAAATACCATATAGCTGAAATAAATTGATCATTTTAGTCAGATTTGCTATATATTAAAGACTGACCTTAAGGAATAAGGTCATATAAAGAGCTCAAGGTATGATCATGTTTTTCTCTTTAATTTGAAATAAAAACTTCTCATTTTTAATTTGATTGATCATGTCCTGACAGGCTTAAAAATAGTATTAAAAGTATATTAACTGGTCTATTTTTTGCTTAATTCTTTATGTTATTGCGAGCCACTTAAATGTTTAAGTATTACTGATAATATTTCAATCTGGTTGACACAGTTGCGATATTTTCAGTGAGCCAGCCAAAAGGAATATGAATGAGTCAGGTCAATCCCACTATTGAATTAAATGGACGTCATCTACAGCAATGTTCCATTTTTTCATCACAAAACTTAGTGTTCCAGCATCAGGATCTGGGTGAAACCTGCAAAAGTGTGGGACAAATCTTTAAACCACACCTGTTAAAAATCGTGCAGCAACGTAACGATTTTTACTCGTCCATGCACCATCTGACGGCTGGGCGTTTATCCATCAGTCGTCTTGAATACGGCGCTGATGTTTATATTGAACCTGATCATCTGGATAATTTTTATCTGATTCAAATTCCAACACAGGGTTATGCTGAAATTGAAATTAATCAGCAAAAATTTATTTCTTATACACAAGTTGCATCGCTCATTTCCCCAGATCAGTCGTTTAAAATGCGCTGGCATGCAAACTCTCCGCAACTCATTCTAAAAATAGATAAAGAGGATTTGCTCCAGCATTGTCGTCAGCATCTTCCAGATGTTCCTCATCACTTACCGTTATTTGAACCAAAACTTGATTTTTCGACGCAAGGTGGTGGTTACTTTTTACAACTTATGCGCACCCTTACCGATGCTTTAGCTTGCGAACGACATCCATTACATCATCCAATGGCTTTTAAACAGTTTGAATCCAGTCTGTTCAACGCACTGATTTATGGTCAGCAAAATACGTTATTACAACGTATTGAACAAACCAAAGAACAGGCGATTTCACCTTATTTCATCAAACGTACCGAAGCATTTATGCGCGAAAATCTGCATGCGTCGCTCACCATTGAACAATTGGCCGAACATGCTGGTGTCAGTGTACGCACCCTGTTTGCAGGATTTAAAAGCTTTTTGAATACTACGCCAATGTCATACTTAAGAGAGCTGCGTTTTGAACAGGCGCATATTGAATTGTTGCGTAACGAGCATATTTCCGTTACGGATGTCGCATTTAAATGGGGCTTTACACATCTGGGACGTTTTTCTCAGGAATACAAACGCCGCTATGGTGAATTACCATCCAGTACTCGCCGTACTTCTATAGAACATCAAGATATTGGCTTAAAAGCATATTCATAATCGGGCTAAAATATTTCAAGACATAAGCATTGACGTTCTTATATTGTGCAGCAGCATCCAGAATCTGTTGCCGTGCTTCTGGTGGGGTAAATTTATCTAATTCGGCTATATGTAAAACCATGCGGCCTTTAACATTTGCAAGCTCATGCAATGCCTTTTCGATTCCCACACCGTAATAACCGACTGTACAAGCAACTTCGGGAATACGGCAACCGGACAGATAAGCCACTTTTCCACCCAGACAATACCCAACAACCCCCAAACCAGCATCTGCATCACAAGCTACAAGTGTTTTTAAATGGTTCAAGCTATCCTGAATATCTTCCACTCCTAGGTCTTCATCGTAATTTTGATAAAGCTCAAACGCTTTTTGAAAATCCTGTTCGGTATAACCGAGTTCAATACGTGGTGCAGTACGCCAGAATAGATCTGGCACGATGACTGTATATCCCTCTTCTGCCAGGAAATCTGCTTTGGCGCGCATTGCAGCGTTAATACCAAAAATCTCCTGACACAGTACGACTCCTGGACCTTTTCCACCTTCGGCAATTGCTAAATACGCAGCAAATGACTTCCCTGTTTGTGTTTTTACGTCAATATATTGACCTGCCATTTCACTGACTCCAGACCTAACTCTTGCAGTTATCATGTCTGTGAAAGGAGAGTAGCGTCTGTCCAGAATCTGCGAATATTATCCAGCTTCTGCGAAATGTTGCGTCAAACTGCAAAAAAACTTCCCTGAATCAGTCTTTTTGTTCTGATCTCATCAAAGTTAAATCATGTGGAAAATATGGATGAAGATATAGGCTTATCGGATAGTGGCTTACGGTAAAAAAAGCTTTAATCAAAGCATATTAGAGAACCACCGCTCTTTTAATCCAGCTTAGAACAAAGTTTAGAAAACTCTCAGAATAAATTCCATGGTTCTAGACTAGTAAAATTTCACTTAATTTTATGTAATTAGGTTCCAAAGCTCTTCAGCTAGCTCAGCAAGTTTAATGTCCAATCTGAGTTTATAAGCATCCAACAAGTATGCTTCTATCCAAATTTTTATATGGGGGTAAAGTACACAGATAAAAAAGCCGTAATAAAGATCTTACTGCTTTTTTACTACTTTATAACGACCAATTGTCACGGTCTAACAAACCACAACACAAAGTATTTTCTAATTTTAATATTGAAACTGATCATGTTTCTAGTATAGAAGAACTCAGGCAATAAAAAAGCCCTTGTAAATACAAGGGCTTAATTAAATATTTGGCGGAAGCGGTGAGATTCGAACTCACGGAGGACTCGCGCCCTCGTCGGTTTTCAAGACCGGTGCATTAAACCGCTCTGCCACGCTTCCAATGGCGGCTATCATATAAATAAAATTGCGACTTGGCAAATCTTTTTCAGCATTTTCTCAATCAAATGTACAAAATAAAATCAAATATTATTAATTTGCTGAATTTTCAGGCTTTTCATAACGAATTGAATTGATATACCACTGTTTTTTACCCAATGGCGTGATCACTTCGACTTCATCATAAACTTGTTTAGACAACAAAGCCCGTGCCATTGGTGAATCAATCGAAATATGTTGTGGATGGTGATCATAAATTTCATCCACGCCGACAATACGCAAAGTCTTTTGTTCGCCATCATCATTTTCTATTTCGACCCACGCGCCAAAATAAACTTTACCCTCTTGCTCAGGTGCAAAATCAATTATTTTCAACTCTTCTAAACGTTTACCTAAATAACGAACACGTCGATCAATCTTCCTAAGTATTTGTTTATTATATTGGTAATCAGCATTTTCCGAACGATCGCCTAAACTTGCAGCCCACGTTACTTTCTTAGTGATTTCAGGACGTTCTTCACGCCATAAATGTTGCAACTCCGCAACCAATAAATCATGCCCTGAACGGGTAATCAAATTTGATTTCATCATTTAGAACCATTTTCAATATACTTAAATCGCATAAATTTCTTCAAAAAGCTTTGATCAGTGTACTGCGAATAACCATCCAATGTCAGCGTAATACAGGCAAATAATGTAATTGAATCTGCCTTTCTCATTCAAATTAAGTCTTTTAAATATCACTTAAATTATTGCAGTCGTTTATTAACACTACATATATATTTGGTACATTTGCTTACACTTCATCTTCAAATAAAAATTCAACTATTCAGCTTGAAATTACAAAAAAATATTATATTAAAATTCATATAGTTAATGATTTTAATCTGGTTGTTTTTTATACAAAATTTGACAAGTAAAAAAAGTGCCTATAATATGCGCACATGTTTTATTAGCTTATTTTTTTATTTTTGTAGTTTTTCTGCAAAATACTTCAATCCCACATGTCATTTTTTGAATGACGTTCATGAATGCCCACCCTTATTGAATTTAGCAACTTTAAAGAGTTTAAGTACTGCTGTGCTTGTAACTTTTTCGGGCAATAAATTACTTGTAGCGGAGACAACATGCACAGTAGTTCAACCTCTGGGTCGAGGCTTTGCCTTAACTCATTTTTTCGCAATCTTCCAATCAAAGCCTTAGTTTTATCCACCGCATTAATTCCGTTTAGTATTAATGCAAGCAAGACCAATCAATATAATGCTGTTGTTAATTCTAGTAAATTGACAGTAGTGGCTGTTTCCAATCCGAGCATCGTGTTTAAGGATGGAAAATATAAGCATGGCTTCGGCTATGATTTAGCACATGATTATGCTGAAAGTTTAAACGCAAAACTTGAGTTTAAAACAGTCCCTGACAATGCAACTGCATTGAAAATGGTTGCACAGGGCAAAGCCAATTTTGCAATTACCACAGCAAGTATGCAGAGTATTGAAGCGAAAAGCTTAAGTTCGTTCTCTGCAAGTTGCGGTGATTTTAACAGCCTCAAAAAGAATGGGTTAAATACTGACCTTAACTGGGTATTTAAACAAGCTGATGATCCACTTACCGCAACTGCGAGTGGTTTTATTTGCCAAAGTAAGCAAAATGGCTCACTTCAGCAATTGGCGTCATTTTATAATCGTAATGTCGTTAAACAAGACGATTGGAATGTTATTCAACGTGATCTAAAATCTCGTTTACCGATTTATAAAGCAAGCTTTAAACAGTCTGCACAGAAATACGGTATAGACTGGCATTTATTGGCTGCAATTGGTTATCAAGAATCATATTTAAAACCCGACTCTGTTTCTCCCACAGGTGTCAGAGGCTTGATGATGTTGACCAATAGTACTGCCAAAGAAATGGGTGTGAATAATCGTAATGATCCTGCTCAAAGCATTCAAGGTGGGGCTAAATATTACGATATGATGTTGACGCGTTATTCTTACATTCGCAACCCTGACCGTCATTGGTACGCATTAGTTGCATATAATATGGGTCCAGGTGCTGTTGAAGGCATCCAGAAGCGTATTAAAGCACAAGGTAAAGATCCAAATGATTGGATGAACCTTTATAACTACTTAACTCGTCATCAAACGAGTAATGGTCGTTATAAGCAAGCGGTTCAATACGTTACTCGTATTCGTGCTTATCTTGAACATATCAAAACCACACCAAAGCTTTTAGAAATCTAATCTTTCAAACTTTAGGTATTTAGCATAAAGCGTTTTGGAGCCTAGTCATTTAAAAATTTGAAATGATTTTTAATCGGCAATAAAAAAGCTTACATTGATGTAAGCTTTTTTGGCTCTAATTCTAAATCGTCATGATATTCACATCGAATTAGACTTTAGAAAATCCCTATACAAGATAATTAAGCAGTTTGCTCTAATACTTTCTTGAATAAATCTTTTTGTTCTTGGCTAGGTTTAGCAGTCTGTAAAGCCATCAATTGAGACATATCGCCTTGTACTTTGATTTTACCTGTCATGAATGCTTGCATTGCAGCAGCCATATCAAATTCTAAGAATACTTTACGAAGTGTTTCAGCATCCATATTCAATGTTGTTTTAGCATTTGCAGAAGAACCTTTTACGATTTTGCCGCCATCTAAAGCAAGTTCAGTGTTGCCATTCGTATCTGCTACAACCAAATTAATCGCTAAACCTGAAAGTGCTGGTGGTAAGTTTAAATCACCTGCTTCAGCAGTTAATTTTTCAACATTTGCAAACCAATCATCAGTTAAAAATGCAGGCATGTTCATTCCTCAAATTATTTATTCAATTTATTGTGTCATCTATCCAGACAACATCGTGGTGAAGCATTTTGCTTGCCCAATGTTATAGCATGATAATTTCAGTTTGGGCTAAAGTTTTTTGTACGGACTGTTCATATTTGATTGGTTTTATCGTTTTATTTTTATAAATCAGGCACTCATTTCAATATGAGTACCTGATTTGATCATTTAATTGGCATAAATGATCATTCAGCTGCAAAACTAAGGTTGACCACATCTAGGCGATTTTTCATCTCTTCCGTATCACACTTCATATCAAACTCACGTTCTTCATCCAATTTTTCAAAATCAAATAAGTCACGATCCGCCAGTTGTGATGGCGATACATTTTGTAATGCACCAAAAATACTATGTAAACGTTTTGGATACTGCTTATCCCAATCACGTAACATGTCATTTAAAATAGCACGTTGTAAATTTTCCTGAGAACCACAAAGGTTACATGGAATGATCGGGAACTTACGGATTTCCGCATATTTAATAATGTCTTTTTCTTCAACGTACGCCAAAGGACGAATCAAAATATTCTTTTTATCTGAAGAGAGTAATTTCGGTGGCATGGCTTTTAAGCTTCCGCCATGAAATAAGTTTAAGAAGAATGTTGCGAGAATATCATCACGATGGTGACCTAAAGCCACTTTAGTTGCACCAATCTCTTGAGCAAAACCATAAAGCGAACCACGGCGTAAACGTGAACACACTGCACAATAGGTTTTACCCTCAGGTGTCAAACGCTTGGTAATGGTATAGGTGTCTTTTTCCAAAATATAATAAGGAATATTATTTTCTTCCATATATCTTGGTAAAACATCTTCAGGGAAACCGGGTTGCTTTTGATCGAGGTTGACTGCAACCACATCAAAGTTAATCGGTGCAATACGTTTAAATTGCAACAAAATGTCAAGCAATGTGTAACTGTCTTTCCCACCAGAAACACAGACCATTACCTTGTCACCTTCCTCAATCATTTTAAAGTCACGAATCGCATGACCCACCTGACGACGAAGTTTTTTCAAAAGACGATAATAAGCCGAACTCGTTGGAAGTTCTGGTTTGAAATTAAATCCTTGTTCGGACTCAACTGGCGAGTACATAGACGCGTTTTACCAAAAAAAAAGACTGCGTAATTTTAGCCGATTTGTTCGTTCATCGCATCTAAAGATTTTTTATTTTTGCATTATATTTTATTTGGTCATATTCCTGTCTTATTCACACATCTAAAATAGACCGTTAAGTTCAAATTATAGCCAAGGTGCTTATCTTTTGGACTTTTCCACAGTTTTCCACAAAACCTGTGGATAAAATTGTGGATTGTTCAGGGCTTGACAATCGTTTCTCACGCTACGATGGGCTTTCTATTTAAATTGATCATTTTTTAACCAGTATTTTTAGTTAATAATTTTCAATAACTTAGACTAGTCAATAGGTAGTTTTCAAAAAAAAAATTAAAATTTTTTTTGATTAATATGTCTACAATTAAGACTTGCATTTTTCTGTTTGTATTGTTAAAACTCAATTCATAGTTTTTCTTGTTGATGATCTTTGATAAACTCCCAAAGGAAATTGGGGAAATATTTTAATTACTAAAAATGAAAAAATTGATTACGGGTTCACTGGTGTCTTTTTTGGGGTGTATGAGCTTTGCTTCATTTACATCACAAACTTTTGCTGGTCAAATTTATTTTTATAAAGATCAAAATGGCACAACTTTACTCACCAACCGTAAAACCTCAGATCGTTCGTTACAAAAAGTCAAAGTGACTTATTACAAAGACAGCAATATTCATAGTTACAGCAATTGGGGAAATTCAGAATCCTCTGTCCTGCCAAGCTATAGTAAAAATAAAAACTCTTTTGACAGCATTATTCGTCAGGCAGCACAAACGCACGGTGTTTCAGAGGGTTTAATCAAAGCCGTTATGCACACCGAATCTGGCTTTAATTCAAATGCCAAATCTCCTGTCGGTGCACAAGGTTTAATGCAACTAATGCCAGCAACCGCTCGACGTTTTAATGTGTCCAACTCATATGACCCACAGCAAAACATTTATGGTGGCGCAAAGTACCTCAGTTGGTTAATGAAGCGTTTTAATGGCAATACCAATTTGGCTTTAGCCGCTTATAATGCGGGTGAAGGCAATGTCGATAAATACGGTGGTATTCCCCCATTTCGTGAAACTCAAGACTATGTACGACGTGTCACAAGCCGTTTAAATAATCTATATTCAGGTGGCTTAGGACTTTCTGCAAGCAACACCAGTAATAGCAATGCATCGACTACTGGGCAAATCATTGCTCAATCAAATCCAAATAGTAACTCAAACACTCGTTCAAATAATGAAAGCACGACTCAGCTCAACAATGCTTCTAATATACAGCCTGTAAAATATAACCCTCGCCCAATCATTGTTTCGTCGGATGGTACGTATACTGATGCACCTGCAGGCTCATACGCAACCGCACATGCGAGCGCATCTGCACATATTAGTATCAGTAACTGATTTTTGAATTATCCGTATGCTTTAGGTTTTGTTTTACTCTATCTAAATCTAATTTAAATCAATGATCGGTAAACAAACCTATCAATTATAATTTTCACAATTTTTAACAATACATTTAAAAGCTCCGATTTTCTCTTCATGAGAGAATCGTTTTTTATCGTATTCGAAATAAATAATATATTTAGGGCTAACTATTCAAATCAGCTGATTCTTCAAAATACCCCATGGATAGTTTTTTCCAATTATTCTTGAATTTTAATCATCTAAACCTCATATTCCTAAACATGATTTATTTTTGATAAGTCACTTATCTATTTTTAAAAGAGGATTTATCCCATGATGCGGATTGGTTTGTTTTTGCTAACCAACCTCGCGGTACTGGTTGTAGCTGGCCTTATCCTATCTATATTAGGTGTTGGGAGTTACCACGGCGCTGGCGGTCTTAAACTAGGCAACCTGATGGTCATCTGTTTGGTATTTGGTATGGTAGGGTCTTTAATTTCCCTATTTATGTCAAAATGGATGGCGCTTAAAACGACAGGCACTGAATTAATTGATCCAAATGCTCCTCGTAGCCAAGCTGAAGTTTGGTTATTACAAGAGGTTGCTCAACTTTCTCAACGTGCTGGTATCCAAATGCCAGATGTTGGTATCTTCCCTTCATATCAATCCAATGCCTTTGCAACAGGTTGGAATAAGAACGATGCGCTCGTTTCTGTTTCAACAGGTTTATTGGAACGTATGAACAAAGATGAACTTCGTGCAGTGCTTGCGCACGAGATTGGTCACGTTGCCAATGGTGATATGGTGACACTCTCACTGATCCAAGGTGTAGTGAACGCCTTTGTCATGTTCTTTGCACGTGTTGCAGGTGATTTTATCGACCGCAATGTCTTCGGACGTGAAGAAGGTGAAGCCCCTGGTATCGCATACTTTGTAATTTCTATGGTTTTAGATATCGTATTTGGTATTTTAGCCTCTGCAATCGTAATGTGGTTCTCTCGTCACCGTGAATACCGTGCCGATGAAGCGGGCGCGCAACTGGCAGGTAAAGAAGCCATGATTTCGGCATTGTTACGCTTACAAGCTGAATCAGAAATGCCTGATCAAATGCCAAAAGAAATGAAAGCTTTCGCAATCGCTGAAGGTAAAGAACAAGGATTTAGCCTAGCTGCTTTATTCCAAACTCACCCAAGCATTGAACAACGTGTTGCAGCTTTACGCCAATTGAATTTGCCTTAAGTAAAATATTTAGAGTTTAATCAACAAAGCCTCCTAGATGGAGGCTTTGTTATTTACAAGGTCAATCAAAAATTAAAATCCGCCATTTTCGATAAAAACCACTCATCACCGTCTACTTTGTCTGGAAGCTTTGATACCAATCCCACAGCATTTGTACACCAAACCACATAGCAATCCCAATCAAGACCAGAACAATCAGTCCTAAAATATCTGGAATATGAATCCATAACCACGCCACTACTGGATTTCTCCAGAAAGCCGAAGTTTGTTGTTTTTGTTCTAATTTTTCATGCAGAAATGGATGTACCACATGATCATCACTCTGAATTTGATATTCATTCCGAATATGTTCATGTACGACGTCCAAAGCTTTACGACTAGGGCGAATAAAAATATCAAACAAAGTTCCAGCAATTGGAATACACCCTACGATGCCATCCATCACCGCTAATTTTAGTACACCATTCAATTTTTCTTGGGGTACCCCAATTTGCTTGGCTTTATATACGGCATAACAAGTCATAGCAAAACCAGCAATATCTCCAGCAACAGGAATCGTACTGAGTGCGGCATCTGCACCGACCCCTTGCTTGGTAAATGGAATCCGAACCACTGAATCCATCATATTGGCAAATTTAGCCAAATCACGTTCGAGTCTTATCACTTCTTGAGTCGATAATTTTTTTTCTGTGCTCATGCAATAATCATCTTTTAAGTGTAAACGTATAATTAATCATAACGAATAAATTCAGTATCTTGTGTATAAATTTGATATTTGACTCACATTTGACATTAATAAAGAGAACTTTCTAGTCAAATAAAAGGCTAAACATTTACATGGATAGCCTTTTAAATATGCTGCTACTCAGATGAATCTAGTTAATCTAAAAATATGACGACAGCGCCCTCTTGCACTTTACGCCCCAAATCATTGGCATCCCAATTGGTCAAACGAATACAACCATGAGAGGCTGTTTTTGAAATTGACGATGGATTTGGTGTTCCATGAATACCAAATGTCGGTTTACTTAACGCAATCCACATATTCCCCACAGGCCCATTAGGTCCAGGTGGCAATGATAACTTCTTCTTATTCCCCGCTTGTACAAAGTTTTTCGGGTTATACATATATACTGGATTAGGTGCAACTTTAATCACTTTATGTGTCCCCTTGGGCGATGGTGTACCCGATGCGCCAATAGTTGCAGGGAATGAAGCAATCATTTGATTTAAATGATTATATAAATATAGTTGCCGAGCTGGTTTATGCGCAATAATTAAAGAAATATCTTGAGGAAGATCGTTGCGAACGATAGGTACATTAATCGTCTCGCCGACTTTTCTAAAATTCGCTTTAGGATTGATCTGCCTTAAAAAGTCTTCATCAATATGAAACTTCTCACCGAGCATTTCAGTGACCCGCGTATAGTAAAGCCCTCTCATTTTTGCTTGTTGAGCATAATTACGCGGAATTGCTTTTGCATAAGGGCCTTTAATATCCTCTGCACTAATCTGATAAGCAGCAAACGCAGCAGATTTTTGATTTTTAAGTAAACTATCCCATGTCTGTTTATCTAATTCACCACTAATCGGCAACCCTTGGATCTGCTGATATGCTGCAAGTGCTTTTAAAAAATTTTTCCCGCTTTTTCCATCAATTGCACCGGGTGAGGCATGCAGATTATTCAACATGACTTGCGCACGTGCATAAACAGGAAATTGTCCGCGCCCTAAATGAGCAGACCAATTTGCTGTATTTATACCATTCAAAGACCAATCTTGCTTTGAATTTTCAGAAATAGATTCTTGATTATTTTCAGTTTTCTTATTTTGTTTCGCAAATGCTTGGACTTGAATATTTAACCCAACAAGGCAGATGATACAAATAAAGTTCGGCAGAAACTTGCCCATATTAAACTCGCTTATGACTAAATATTATAATTGATTTAATATTTATTAATTAAACTTATTTAAAACACACTAAAGCATGTTTAAATCACTGTTTTTAAATAAATTAAAATCAATAACATTCTACCTCATAACTGAATAATTTAATCACCAAAACAGTACGTAAATAGAACCTTTATATGATGCTATTATCATTTTTTAACAAAAATATGCAATAGTACAAATTATTATTACGCGATTAAATTTATGTTTTTTATGCTCAACTGTATATTTCATTCTATTATTGACTCTACAGATGATTTTATAAATGTAATCGTTAACACTTTAATATGACAGTAACATAACCAGATTGCATAAATTATAAGCTTTAGGGCTGTTTTTAATCATTTAATTCTGCTTATTGATTAGAAATTGCTGTTATCATTTTAAAGTGTAATGGATTATTATCTCTTTTATTTGTCAGTAAGAATTGCCTTGAATACGATCTCTTTGCTTCAGCCAGATGACTGGCATGCTCACCTCCGTGATGGTCTTGCTTTACAACGTACAGTTCCTGATTTAGCCAAACAATTTGCTCGCGCGATTTGTATGCCGAACTTGGTTCCACCTGTTAAAACGGTTGAAGAGGCAAATGCCTATCGTGAACGTATCATGGCGCATGTTCCTGAAGGTATTCAGTTTGACCCGCGTATGGTGCTTTATTTTACCGATCAAACTTCACCGACTGAAGTGCGTAAAATTAAAGAATCTGAACATGTAAACGCAATTAAGCTCTACCCTGCTGGTGCGACCACCAACTCTGACAACGGTGTAAGCGATATTCGTAAAGTCTATGCTGTAATTGAACAACTTGAAGAACATCAGGTTCCGTTGTTATTGCATGGTGAAGTTACTCACAATCATGTCGATATTTTTGATCGTGAAAAACGCTTTTTAGATGAAGTTCTTGCGCCTTTATTGCGTCAATTTCCAAAATTAAAATTAGTTTTAGAACACATTACCACCAGTGAAGCAGCACATTTTGTTCTTGAACAAGATCGTAATGTTGTGGCAACGATTACACCGCAACATTTATTATTTAATCGTAATGATATGCTGGTGGGTGGTGTAAAACCGCACTTCTATTGTTTACCTATTTTAAAACGTCAAACTCATCAGCAAACTTTACTTGAAGTTGCAACCAGTGGAAATCCTAAGTTTTTCCTTGGAACGGATAGTGCGCCACATTCTAAAAATGCCAAAGAAAATGCGTGTGGTTGTGCAGGTTGTTATAGCGCACCAACAGCGATTGAGCTTTATGCACAAGCATTTGACCAAGTCGGTAAGATCGAACGTCTAGAAGGCTTTGCGAGTATTTTCGGTGCAGACTTCTATGGTTTGCCTCGCAACACAAATAAGATTACTCTTGTCAAAGAAGATCAGGTTATTCCTGAAAGTTTAGATTATTTGAATGGTGAACAAATTATCCCGCTCTATGCTGGAAAAACCATTCAATGGAGAAAGGTGTGACAACTGAAACATTACCTGTGATTGGACAACGTTTTCGTGGTTTTTTACCCGTCGTTGTTGATGTAGAAACAGCAGGTTTTAATGCGGATACTGATGCATTGCTAGAAATAGCATGCATTCCCATTGTCTATGATGCTGATGGAAAATTTGTACCTGGTGAAGCGCATCATGCGCATATCAACCCGTTTGAAGGTGCAAATTTAGATCGTCGTTCATTGGATTTTATCGGTGTAGATCCATTTAATCCAATGCGTGTTGCGATGGCAGAAGATGAAAAATCTGCGCTGAAGCGCATGTTTAAAGCGGTCAATGAAGTTCGTCGTGCGCAACACTGCACCCACGCAGTCTTGGTTGGGCATAATGCACACTTCGACTTAGGTTTTTTAAAAGCTGCCATTGCACGTACTGGCACTAAAAATCAAAACCCTTTTCACAGTTTTTCTGTATTTGATACAGTGACTTTGAGTGCGGTGATGTTTGGTCAAACTGTATTAGCAAAATCATGTATTCAAGCAGGAATTGAGTTTGATGGTCATGAAGCACACTCTGCTTTATATGACACACAAAAAACGGCTGAACTGTTTTGCTATATTTTGAACAAACTCGCTCCACACTTACTTGACACTTTGATGGCGGATCAATAAGATAGCGCCATCTTCTAAACGTCCCTATCGTCTAGAGGCCTAGGACATCGCCCTTTCACGGCGGTAACCGGGGTTCGAATCCCCGTAGGGACGCCATCTATTTTATAATTATTCAAATTTCTCACTCTCTATCACTATCTTTATAAATATTTAGTTTTCTTAGACTTTCATCTCTGTTTTTATATTTTATTTTGTGAATTTTCACGTTTTCCTTTAAAATAATGCTTTAAAACTGTTTCTCCATCTCTATGCAATCTCCCGATCAATCAAATCAGCAGTCAAATTTCGACAATCATGCTGATGGACAGTCTATTGTCTTAAAAAGATCCATGACCAGACGTCATCTGATTATGCTGTCTTTAGGTGGTGCCATTGGTACTGGTTTATTTTTAAGTTCTGGTGAAGTGATTGCACAAGCAGGTCCTATCGGTGCAGTCATTTCCTATATCATCGGTGGCCTAATCGCCTATATGGTCATGCTGTGTCTTGGTGAACTTGCTGTCAACCAACCTGTGACAGGTTCATTTGGTGCATTTGCTTCTCGGAATATTGGTCCAGGCACAGGCTATATGGTGTCATGGATGTACTGGCTGGGTTGGTCAGCAACATTAGGCACAGAATTCACTGCTGCTGCAATGCTGATGCAGGAATGGTTTCCCACCACATCTATTTGGTTATGGACGCTGGTCTTTATTGTTGCAGTGTTAATTTCTAATCTGACTTCAACTCGTTTCTTTGCTGAGTCTGAGTTTTGGCTTTCATTTGTCAAAGTGGCGACCGTGCTGGTCTTTATCTTACTAGGTCTTGCAGCGATCTTTGGTTTGATTCCTTTTCATGGTTATGAATCTGCACCTTTATTTAGCAATTTAACCGCACATGGTTGGTTACCCAATGGGTTATTCCCGATTTTTGCCACCATGTTGATTGTGAATTTTGCATTTAACGGTACAGAAATGATCGGGATTGCGGCAGGTGAAACAGAAAATCCTGAAAAAAATGTCCCTAAAGCAATTCATGCTGCTGTTTGGCGTCTGATGATCTTCTTTGTAGGAACGATCATTGTGATCAGTTCACTTCTTCCATACCAAGATGCAGGTTTAGCAGCACATGGCGAAGGCATCAGTAATAGCCCCTTTGTATCAGTATTTAACTTGATCGGGATTCCATACGCTGAAGATATTATGCGTTTTGTGATTATTACCGCCCTACTTTCTACAGCAAACTCTGGTTTATATGCGGCTTCTCGTATGATGTGGGCGCTCTCTGTTCAGAAACAATTACCGAAAATCTTTTCAAAATTAACCAAATCTGGCACACCTGTCATTGCGATTCTTGTGACCATGATTGGCGGTTTACCTGGATTATTGTCTGAACAGTTTGGTGCAGATGTCATCTTTAAAAATCTACTAGGGGTTGCTGCTTTTACCATGGTGATTGTATGGATGAGTATCTGTTGGAGCCAATTTAATTTCCGCCGCAAATGGCTTGCCAGTGGAAAAACCTTAGCCGATTTAAAATTTAAAACGCCGTGGTATCCATTGGTCCCTATTCTCGGTTTTATTACCTGTACCGCAACAGGACTCAGTATGGCAGCTGATCCTGAAATGTTGTCTGGGTTTATTGGTTGCTTGTTGTTTATGGCAGCCTGTTATGCAACTTACTATTGGTTGTATCATAACAAAGAAAATTAGATCTATTTTTAAACCAGCTTCGGCTGGTTTTTTATTGAAAGGGCTGTGAAAAAACAATATCTAGTTTTTTTAAATAAGGTTCATCACGTTTGGTTTTCTGTTGTTTCTGAATGTTAAATATCCATATACCCGCAATAATAAACATTAAAATTTGAATAAATAAACGCACATTCGTCGCAGGTAAAAAATTTAAACCGGTCATCGCGAGAATGCTGATCGATAATGGCAAAAACACTTGATTAGAGTTTGAATTTTCCTTAATTTCAGGAAGCTCTCTTGTAACGACTTGTTCAAAGGAGTCAACAGAAGTGTCTTCTAATCGTTCAAAATAATCTTGTAATTTTTGATAAAAAAGATGTAAATCAACATGCGGATCACCAACCTGATGCAGTCGTACTTTTAAAATAAGATAAATTTTAAATAAACTTTCAGGATGCAAAGGAAAGACTGTAACACTGCTCTCTTTGATCGCTTGCAATTGTTTTTTTAAATGGCTGGATGCACTTTCAGCTAATAGTTTTTCGAATACTAGGATAATGTCATCCGTTTTAACCTGAATACGCTTCTCATCACAATAATATTCAAACCAACTCTTATATTTATGTAGCACTATTGAATATTGATACAAACGATCTCCAACATTAAACTGATTAACTTCAAAATCGATTTGCTCAATAAAGTGATCTAAATTCACCATTAACAGTTTTTCCCCAATTTTTTGGTTATTTTCTTAATATTTTTAAATGATTGTTATTTAAACACTTAAGCTAGTTACTGTCAAAAATTACTTTGACAGTTGCCACATTTATCATTAATATACGCATCACCTCATAACGTCCCTATCGTCTAGAGGCCTAGGACATCGCCCTTTCACGGCGGTAACCGGGGTTCGAATCCCCGTAGGGACGCCATATTCGAGATTGTTTCGCGATGAAACATCTCATCAAAAAGCCTGAGCAATACGACTCAGGCTTTTTTATATCTAGTAATTTATCGAAAGCATTTACAACAAACTCAAAAACTATCTATATGTTTTTTCTTTATTTTTAAAAATAAAATTATATAGCATACATTTATAGTAATGATTATTTAGCATAAAAACCACGCAGTCATTGCACTATTTATCAATTGGACTAAAATATCGCGCTTCTCGTTTTATTTAACTTCGACACTTATGCAGCCATCACCTCATCCACATGATGCCTCCCCTACATCATCGCCACTAAAACGTGCAATGACGACACGCCATTTGGTGATGATCTCGCTTGGTGGTGCGATTGGCACAGGACTTTTTTTAGGTTCTGGTGAAGTGATTGCCCAAACTGGCGCAATTGGTGCAATTATCTCCTATATCCTTGGTGGGATTATTGCCTATATGGTGATGCTGTGCTTGGGTGAGTTAGCTGTACACATGCCTGAATCTGGCTCATTTGGCACCTATGCTTCCAGATATATCGGTCCTGGTACAGGTTATACCGTCACTTGGCTATATTGGTTAACATGGTCTGCCACTTTAGGTACAGAATTCACTGCTGCTGCCTTGCTGATGCAGGAATGGTTTCCACATATTTCGATGTGGCTCTGGACCATTATTTTTGCGGCCATCGTTTTTGGCTTAAATATGAGTTCTACCAAATGGTTTGCTGAGTCTGAATTTTGGCTCTCCCTAGTGAAAGTGATCACTGTCGTTGCTTTTATTTTGATTGGTTTATTGGCAATTTTTGGTATTGTGAATTATCAAGGTCAAGAAACAGCCCCATTATTTAGCAACCTCACTGCTGCGGGTTGGTTCCCTCAAGGCTTATTCCCAATATTCACCACCATGCTCATTGTGAACTTTGCCTTTTCAGGTACTGAGCTAATCGGTGTTGCAGCTGGTGAAACTGAAGATCCTGCTAAAAATGTACCCAAAGCAATCAATACTGCGATTTGGCGTCTGCTGATTTTCTTTGTTGGAACAATTATTGTCATCAGTGCATTACTTCCACATGAGATGGCAGGTTTAGACGCGCATGGCGTCAGTAGTAGTCCATTCGTTACCGTGTTTAATCATATTGGAATTCCATACGCCGAAGACATTATCCGCTTCGTGATCATTACGGCATTGCTCTCTGCTGCCAATTCAGGCTTATTTGCTGCCTCACGCATGATGTGGTCACTTTCAGCCAAGAAGCAGCTTCCAAGCATATTCTCTAGAGTCAATGCACGTGGTATCCCTTACATCGCAGTCATTGTGACAATGTTTGGTGCTTTACCTGGCTTGCTTTCAGAGCAATTTGCACCTGAAACAATTTTTAAGAACTTACTCGGTGTCGCTGCATTTACCATGGTTGTGGTCTGGATGAGTATTTGTCTTAGCCAATTTAACTTTAGACGTGAATGGTACAAACAAGGTCATACTAAAGCTGAACTTGGCTTTGCTGCACCATTATTCCCCATCGTACCGATTCTTGGCTTTATCTTCTGTTTAATTACCTGTATCAGCATGGTATTTGACCCAGAAATGGTTGTTGGTTTTATTTGCTGTATGATCTTTATCATCGCTTGTTATATTAGCTATGCCTTACTCTATAAAAATAAGAATGAAATCTCATAAGGTTTCATTCTGAGCAATAGCAAAAAAGTGCAGCAATCGACTGCACTTTTTTATTTCCACCCTTGAATCTCGAGGAAAAGCACATCAATGAACATATCAACATCGATCCAAACCTTAGTATGCTATTAAAATAACTTCATTTCATGGATATAGCTGAAAGTTGGGACTGTGAACGCGCTTTCAATTTATATGGCTTAAAAATGGTTGAAAATTCTTCATAATTTAAGCGATTTTCCAATATTGCTGTGTTTTTAAACATCTAAACATTATTTCAGTTTTTATTGCAGAAAAAGGTTTGACACTTTTCCATATTCACCCTAATATACGCCCACCTCTGAAACGACCCTATCGTCTAGAGGCCTAGGACATCGCCCTTTCACGGCGGTAACCGGGGTTCGAATCCCCGTAGGGTCGCCATTAAATTAATGGTTTAGTTTCTAAATTCAAAGGTTTGCCTCATTTGTCCCTATCGTCTAGAGGCCTAGGACATCGCCCTTTCACGGCGGTAACCGGGGTTCGAATCCCCGTAGGGACGCCATATTCGAGATTGTTTCACGCTGAAACATCTCATAAAAAAGCCTGAGCAATACGACTCAGGCTTTTTTACGTCTACATCTATTATTTTAAATAACACTCAAATCAATTTTCTTAAACATCATTGAACCGTAATTAATTGCTTAGATTTAAAAATAGCACTTGGTGCAATCACTTTTTCATCTAAAGGAATTTTTTGCCCATAACGCTGTTTCATCAATGCTTTCACACTTGGATCAGTAAGATCAAAACTTTTTAATTGGGCTAAGGGAGCTAATTCTATTCCCAACGCACCTTTAAAGGCTTTCCACACAATTTCAGAACAGTAAATCGCATCATCATTCCATTCAAAATAGATATCATACGGTTTATTTAAATATGCCTCTGCATCTTTAACTAATTTATTTTGCTGACTTTGCGTTAAATCCACCCGATAGCGTTTTACAACGTAGGCTTTATTAACTCCTCGATCAACCCATTGTTTTAATGGTGTATATTTCACAGGCTGTATAGCTTCCAATACCCAAGTCTGCCCTTGCTTATTTACAATCATCCCCATATGACTATAAGGTGAATGCGTTGCCTTTTGAATCACTTGGCTTTGTGCAGATTTGGAAGTATGAAAGATAATATCGCCTGTCTTATAAGGCGCTGAATAAGCAAATGTAGAAATAAAACTAAGACCCAAGACTAAATATCTATTCATCACAGCAAACTTTATTATTGATTCCCGTAATGTATGTAAGTTAATCCATCTAAGCAAGTTGTAAATCAATCACACATAAAAAAGAAGTATAGCCAAACATCACTCTACTCCTTAGTGTTTAATCCTAAGTCCTAATTAAGGCACGGTTTTATTCATCATTTAAAGCACATTCAAAGCTACTAGGATTTTGACCACAACGTACTTTCTTTAAGATCTTCATCATCGCTGGGTCATAATAGCCCTCTTTGGTCATTGCAATTCGTGCTTCACGCATGATTTTAATATAGCCTGGTTTATCTGCTTCACGAATATCGAACCAGTACTTTTCAGGCACATCTTTTTCCAGTTTATCAACAAACTGGAACGCAGGAGAAAGTTGTTTTGAAATCATTTCACGTGCAATAGGTCCCAAGCCTGCAGGGAATTTATTACGATGCATGATCAACGTCCCTGTGACTTGAATCAGTGGGAATTTGATAATTCCACCGACCACATTGCCATTTTTATCCGTCATACCCTTTCTGAGTTCTAGAGGTTTAAATAACAAAGCAGGCCCCGCCATAATATCGACTTCTTTGTTATTAAACTTACCGCCTACTGTGAGTAAATCGACAGAAACAGGTTGTGCTCCAACATTTTGAACCAGTTTCTTTTGAGTCGCATCAAAATTCATCACAGCAACTTTTTTACCTGCGGCTTTGGCTAAGGTATCAATTTTACGATCATTGACCATGATATAGGCAGCACCCAATGGCACGATACCAACAATTTCATAATCTTTATTGACCATTTTGGCATCGTATTCTGGGCGTGCCAATAACTGAATCACTGACGTGAGTTGCTTATAATTTTGCACTGCACCAATTGCGTCAATACTACCCACAAATGGGTTAAATTGTCGCGCACGGATATTACTGATTCCTGCGCCATCACATCGTTTACTACGAAAATCTTCTGTGAGTACACGCTCATCGGTATACACTTTGAGTTGAATATCCGTGGAAGCCTTTTGTTTTAATTTTGGATAATCTAAATCAATTTGCATAGACAACTTAGTTGGGCGTGTCATTTTCATATTCACACCAAACTCTTTGGCAATCTGCGTGATACGAGGCATTTCACTGATATAACTGGTTGCTTGCTCAAAAGCTTCGCTGTTTGCCCCATCAGGTGAATAAACACATAAAGTGACTGTTTTAGGAATTTGCTTCCAGACCTTAGGATCATTCATCAGCACTTTAATTTTATTTTTAGAATGCTCTGATAAGGTTAAATCCAATTTTGACGCAGGTGCTGCTAGTATCTGCTGTGGAACAAACAATGCTGTACACAATGAAATTGAAATAATCTTAAAACCCAACAATAACTTAGGTCGAAATGCTTTTTTATTTTCTGATCTATGATCATTTTGCATACGCATGACATTGTCCATAATGATGTTATTTTCCGATTCTTTTAGCTTAATCTTTATGAGGTATATTTAAATTGACTTAAATAAATCCAACATTTGTCAGAAAAGATAGAGCGCCTTTATCAAAATCAAAATTCACTTTTTAAGTCTATATTTCAATCATGTATTGTACATAGACATAGTAAAGTCTCTTCTTCCTTTGGTCGGTTTAACTCGATACAAGAAAAATTAAAGCAGTTATGCTAAGTCAGCAATTGCATATAAATGCCTTAAGATATTGTTTCTTAGCCAATAAAAAAGCTCCCGAAGGAGCTTTTTTATTTAGAATAAATTATCCGTTATCAAATCATCATTAAATGATGATTTGATTGTTTTTCAATAATTCATCCAAAGTCACATCAGTTGTTTGGTTGTTCAACACTAACAATTCAGTACTTTGATAGCTACCTGCTGTACCGTCACGGTCGATCGAAATCACTGCTTGGTCTGCATTGGCATCATAACTTACAGTGAGGTATTCACTGATATTTTCAAAGTTTGCATTGTTGTCAAGCAAGTCTGAAACATCAATCTGATCTGCAGCTGTGAAGTGATCTACTGTGGTTAATATGTTGCCACCAGTGTTGTCATCGTTGAGTAGATCGAAGATGATGTCACTAGTGTCTTCATAATCCATTGAGAACATTGCAAAATTTGCTGATACATCTGACTTAATAGAAACAATCTGATTGTTACTTACATTACCTTGGTCATCAGTGACTTGGAAACTAATATCTTTTTGAGCCCCATCCGCTGATGTCAATTTAATTGCTTGTAATAATGTATTCCAATATTCAATTGATTCAGAACCATCTCTTGCTGTAATGGTTAAAGTACCATTATTGAATGCTGTTTCAAAATAGTCTGCAAGTGTAGCTCCTGAGTTATTTAATTTTACAGAAGCTAAATCTACAGTTAAAGCATCACCAACAACATAACCGCTGTCAATTTTGACCACTGCTGATTTTAGACCATCAATATTGGTTGTTGATGAAATATTGACATATTCCAAAATATTGTCAGTTGTTCCTGCAGGAACAATTACATTACGATCCGCAGGTGCATTCACGATTTCAAAACTACTGATTTGAATATCATCACGCCCATTACCATCTGCTTCGCCTGCTTTATCATAGGCAATAGCGAGTTTATTTCCTTCAGCTGTTGGTATTTGAGCATCAGCAGGAATAGAGATCAGGAATTTATCCAGTACACCATTTTCAATTAGGAAATGACCTTGGGTACGTTTATCACCATCAGAATAATAAGTACTCCATGTTTTCCAATCAATTGAGTCACCATATTTATACGTGACACCATTGATGGTTAATACAACATCAGGATGCAATATCTCTACTTTGCCCATACCAGACACAGTACCCACTATATCGTTATTAGCAGGAGAATCGCTACGTCCATTTTCTGCTGATGTTGTAACTTTAATAAGATCTACATTATTGTAGGAAATTGTTCCTGATACGGCCTTACCACTCTCTGCAGTTCCCCAATAACCATTGTTCCAACCGATATTCAATGCAATTAAAGCATTGGCAGGGATCGTACCTGTAACAAGTTGATAAACCGTTGGATCACCATTAGTTGTACTCCACGTATCGCCCTGTAATCCAATTAAACCTGCATTTGCACCATTATTATCAGTAAATACATCGGTTTGCCCTGTTACTTTCCAAATACCATTTGTTCCTTTCCATTTATCAAATGTGGCTAAATCAGCATCCTGACTATAACTGCTTGACTTCGCTTCAACATGGATGGTTAAACCTGATGTAGGTACAACCACATCGATAATTTCACCCTGTCCTGTCACACCACCAACTTCAAGCGTGACATTTTCAGTACCTTCAACTTCATTATCTGTTGTCGCTGTATAGGTTACAGTGAAACTTGCAACACCTTTCGGTACTGTAATTTTCCCTGTTGCAGCATCATAAGTCACACCATTGCTAAAGCTTGGTGTTCCATAATCTGAAGCACTTGCTGTATCCGTATCCGCCCCCAACTTAAAGCTATATTCAGTTGCCTGCGTAGTCGCTTTACTCAATGTAATGGTATGTTCTAAATCTTCACCTTCTTTCGCTTGAGTATCAGAAACCGTTTTAATCGTTGGATCAGTAAAGTCAAACTGGTTAATATAAACATTACCTAAGCCTGCTTTATAATCCAAAGTACCCGTTGCTGTACTAGATTTTAAACCATCTTCATCATATATCGTAACTTCGACTTGACGCTCACTATTAGTAACAGACTCACCTTTTTTAACACCAAACATAAGTAAGTTGATCGCATCAGAGAAATCTTCATGAGGCAATGCACCATCTGTCGCAGTAAGGGTTAATTCAGTTTTATCATCATTCCAAAGAGCTGTTATACCTTTTGGTAATACAGGAGTAATAATTGTTCCATTTAAATCACCAGAAATTTTAATAACAGCTTTTGATACTTCAGCACCATCATCATCCGATATTGCAAAACCTTCACCAGTTAGAACTTTTACATTCCCAGCAATGCCATCTATACCTGTACCATCATGATTCCAGATAGAAATTGTATTTTGTCCTACAATTAAATCTGGCAAATTAATTCGACTTTTATCTGCGTCAGAAATAAATAGCTCAATTAACTTTGATTCTGACGTTGATGAGCTTGCAAAGAAACGAATACCATCTTTATCTACCACAACTTGGATACGAGGTAGCCCATGGATATTTTCATTCCACGGTGTAGTGCCATTCGCATCTCCAAATGGTTTTCCATCAGCAGTTTGCAATATGATCTGATTGTCTCCATGTACCTTATCACCCGCTTGTAACTGGAATACAGGTGTATTTGTATTTGAACCTTTATCAATAATTGATTGACCATTCACCAATAATGCAAATGAATTATCAACCAATGTCAAGTTAATAATAATCCTCGCTGTATCAAGATCATCAGCACTTAATTGAACATTTGTATTATGTTTCTTAGCTGCTGAGTCATTAGGAGTACCAGCATTATCATTAGAATTACTACTTTTAAATGAACCATTACCATCATCACCACCAGTAACTTTCACAGTCTGAGTTGGTTCTTTAGAAATAACTTCTGGTGCTTTTAATACATCACCTCCTTTTGACCCTGCATTTTTTGTAGCGTCAAAATAAGTATTTTCAGCAATATCAGCTTTCGCATCACCAGATGTATAGGTAATTGGTGCAGTCCAAGTTAAACCACCATCTTTAGTTTCTAATCCACCATCACTCGCAGTTGAATCAAAATCAAAACCTTGTACTGTAAGCAACCCTTTTACCTGTTCTGCTGTTAAAAGGTTACCATTCACATCATAAGGCACTTCACTAAACTCAATTGTGATATGCGGATTAACTAAATTACTTTCTTCAAGTTCGATAGTCACTGTTGGTGCTGCGGTATCCACTGGTGCG
>NZ_SGSW01000050.1:0-23677 GCF_004209125.1 Acinetobacter sp. WCHAc060033
ATATAAAAAAACCTTTTGCTTTATCATATAAAGTGGATACACGATAACGTCATCCGCAATTGTTTGAAATGAAGAACAAATACATCGTATTTGTTCTTTTTTTGATTGTAGTATCGTTGCTGAAGTTTAATAACGATAACCAATACCCATGTAGGTTAATAATGGATCTGTATCAATGGTTGTAGTGGCATGATTTAAAACTTGACCATTATTTTGATTGACCACATCGATACTAATATCATTGCTTAATTTGGCATAGGATACCGAAGCAACCGCGAACCAACTTGGTGTGATGTCATAAGTAAATCCAGCAGTGACAATTGGGGCAAAGGCATCATCAGCTTTGACTTTGATTTTTGGATTAGCAGATGAAGTTTTTTTATCGAGTGACGCACCTGCATTATTATCGAGAATATTTTGCACCATATGCCCAGAAGCGATTAAATCTGCCTGCACTGCAGGGTGGGTTTTTAATTCATTGAAGTATGCGTACATCACGCCGACACCTAGATAAGGTCGGAATTTATTAACTCCTGATTTGCCAAATTGATATTGCAGTTCAAATGCAGGTGTCCAAGCACGTGCCGTAGAAACAACGTCTTGTGCTGATAGGTCAGTGATAAAAATATCCTTTTTTAATGGCATTTCACCTAAGCCGAAGAACTTAGAGGTATCACTTGGAAAGGCTGTTCCCCGCATAGGTGAATAAATTTTCCCTTTACCTTTAATATCAACTTTTGGGGGAATTCCGCCTTTCATTTCAAGTGCCCAGTTGTCAGTAAATTGATATTTCGACATGATTCCAAGTGTATCTACATCTTGTGGTTCGAGACCTGTATCTGCTGCTGTCCATTGAGATAAACCATTGATTTCAGACTCGCCACTCAAGTTGGCAGGTAACACACCATTTTTAATCAATTGAAAAAATTCACCTACACCTAAAATACTTTCAAATTTGGCATATTGTTTTTTCCCTTCATCGGTTGAGGTGTCGATGGATGTTTTTACCGAATCCACTGAAACTTCACCAACTTTTACACGTGTTTTTTCTTTAATTGGCGTTGTTACTCTGATCGGATTTGTTTTACCTTGAGGCATAACATGGAGCCAACCAGCGGAAATTGAAAAGCGTTTAAAACCATCACCTTCTTTCATGCTAAACAATGGGGATTTAGCAAATGACACTGTTGGAATAAGCATCAATGCCATAAAAATTTTTGAAGTTTTCATTGAGATGTCCTTCTCTTTTTTTGATTCAATTTATTTTTCAAAGAGAATTCATTAAAGAAGAAGTTACAGATGATAAGGAGGGTGTATTTTTAAGCCACATGGGGGGCATAACGGACTTTTGATTTTATTTAAAAAAAAGTTTTTAAAATACAGTTGGTTATTTTTGTTAAGTACGTTTTATAAAAAAAGTTAACTTATTGTTAATAAATGTCAGTTTATGAAACAAATTGCCAAAAAATAAAAACCAAATAGTCTAACTATATGGTTTTTATATTAAATTTTAGATAAAAATAGATGATTATTTATTGCACTACGAGATACTTAGTCTGATCAGATTAAAAACGATAGCCGACGCCTGCATAACCTAAAATGGGGTTAATCTCGATGTCTGTTTTGGCATTAATAAGTTCGCCATATTTTTCATCAGAAATGGTGATTTGAGTTTTACCTTTTAGCTGAGCATAAGACACAGAACCTACTGCAAACCAGCGGTCATTAAAATCATAAGTAAAACCTACTGTGGCTACAGGGGCAAATGCATCATCTGCTTCGAGTTTAACTTTAGGATTCCCCGAACTTTTCTTACCATCTAAGGCTGCGCCTGCTTGATTGTCTTTCATATTAATCAACATGTGACCAGCATTGATCAAATCTTGTTCAATGGTTTTATTTAATTCTAATTCGTTAAAATATGCATACATCATCCCGACGCCAATATAAGGGCGGAATTTATTTACACCTGTTTTGCCGAAGTGATATTGAAATTCAAAAGCAGGTGTCCAAGCGCGTGCAGAAGCAGCTTTATCCTGTGCACTGAGATCTGTAATTGCAATATCCTTCTTCAGTGGTAAATCACCAATAATTGCTCCAACACCAGTCGGTGAGGCAATGCCTGTGAGTGGTGCGTAGATTTGACCTTTACCAATAATATCTACTTTGGGAGGGAGACCAGCTTTAACTTCGAGTGAGATATTATCGGTAAAGAAATAATTAGACATGATCCCTAGTGTCGCGACATCATCCGCTTCTAAACCTGTTCCTTGAGCTTCCCATTGTGAAAGACCATTAATTGTAGCTTCACCTGAGACATTCGATTTTAAATATTTAGTGTCTCCTTCTTTGTATGAGATCAACCCTAATAAATCTAAATCAACTGCTGTCTTTAATAGGTTTTTTTTAGTTGTTGCATTGGGTTTGCTTTCATCAATAGCACCAAGTACTGAATCCATTTTTACATCACCCACTTTGGTTTTTTCACCTTCGGCAACAGAAGTGTTGATCTGAATGGGCTGTGCTTTACCTGTTGGCTTTACATAAAGTGCGCCCACAGATACGGAAAAACGCTTAAATCCATCACCATCTTTAAAACTAAAATAAGGTGAATCGGCATAGCTCATTGTTGGAACAGCAGAACACACTGTTGCAATACAAAATAAGGTTTTTTTCATAGATTGGACTCCATGTCCGAAATTGATACTAATTTTTATAGGTTTTTATTATTAAAATTATTGAGGGTAAATTTATGTAGGCATTAGAAGGCTTTTTATTTAGTGAATGTTATTTTTTTACGGTTTTATTCATTATTGGTTGAAGAATGAATGGCTTTAGGTAACTATTTTACAAGAATATTACATTTTACTTTTGATAAAGTTTATAAATTAATTAAATTAAATCATATTATTAAGTTTAATTGTTATCTATTTTAAAATGAAAAAGATCATCCTAAGATGACCTTTTTTCAATTCGATATGTTGCTTAAGTCAATGACTTACTTATTTTTGGAAGCGAGATAAATCTTCTTCTGGGCGAGCAGTAAGCACTTCAACACCATCTTTAGTGACCAGTAGGGTGTGTTCATACTGTGCAGACAAACTATGGTCTTTAGTCACAACAGTCCATTTGTCACCCATTAAACGAGTCTGCCAAACACCTGCATTGACCATCGGTTCGATGGTAAAGGTCATACCTTCTTCTAACACCATCCCTGTATTGTTTTGACCATAATGCAGCACTTGAGGCTCATCATGGAACACAGTTCCGATGCCGTGACCGCAATATTCACGAACTACACTGAAACGTTCTGATTCAACATATTTTTGAATGGCAGCACCAATATCACCAATCGTTGAACCTGGTTTTACTGTTTCCATACCACGGTACATGGCTTCTTGGGCAACTTTACATAGGCGATCCGCAATAATAGATGTTTCACCACCCACGACATACATCATGTTGGTATCGCCGTGATAACCATCTTTAATCACAGTCACATCAATATTGAGAATATCGCCTTTTTTCAAAATTTTACTTTCAGATGGAATCCCGTGACAAACCACATGGTTCACAGAAGTACAAATGACATGTTGAAACGCTGGACGACCAGGTGCCGCGCCATAACCTAAACAAGCAGGAATCGCATCTTGCTTATTGACAATATAGTCATGACAAATCGTATCCAATTCAAGTGTAGAAACACCTGGTTTGATATGCGGTTTGATCATATCCAAAACTTCTGCAGCCAAGCGACCAGCAACGCGCATTTTTTCAATTTCATCTGCGGTTTTGATTAATCGACGGGGAGCTTCGTAAGTACTGTTCATGATCTTTAAAAACTTTTGGAAATTTGTATGTGACTATGGTATAAATAGCCGCCCAAATTATCAAATGCTTTCTGTTACTTTCTTTATGAAAGGTTTACGGAAATATTGATCAGGGTAATTTAAAAATCCGCACATATGTCGTCACATATCTCTGGGTGCCCGTAAGGGTGGAGAATGCTGGACATATGGAGGCCTAACCCAAACTTTAAGGTATATAGAAAATGGCAGATTACAACGTAAGCATGCGCGACCTTCTTACAGCTGGCGCGCATTTTGGTCACCAAACTCGCTTCTGGAACCCAAAAATGCGTCAATACATTTTTGGTGCGCGTAACCGCATTCACATCATCAACCTTGAACACACTGTTCCTGCGTTAAACGATGCTTTGAATTTCGTTAACAACCTAGCAAGCAAAAAGAACAAAGTATTGTTCGTTGGTACTAAACGTGCTGCTTCTAACATCATCCGTGAACAAGCTCAACGCGCTGGTCAACCTTATGTAGATCACCGTTGGTTGGGTGGTATGTTGACTAACTGGAAAACTCTTCGTCAGTCAATCAACCGTTTGAAAGATCTTCAAACTCAATCACAAGATGGTACTTTTGCTAAACTTACTAAACGTGAAGCATTAGAACGTACTCGTGAAATGGAAAAACTTGAACGCTCTTTAGGCGGTGTTAAGAACATGGGTGGTTTACCTGACGCATTGTTCATCATCGACGTTGATCACGAAGCGATCGCTATTAAAGAAGCTAAGAACCTTGGTATTCCAGTAATCGGTATCGTTGATACAAACTCTAACCCAGATAACGTAGATTTCGTTATTCCTGGTAACGATGATGCGATCCGTGCTGTAACTCTTTATGCTTCTGCTATGGCTGATGCGATTCTTGCTGGTAAAGAATACGCTCAAACTCAAGCAAATGCTCAAGCTAAAGGCGAAGAAGCTGCGAAAGAAGCTCCTGAGGCTTAATGCGTTTTTGACGCAAGCTTGTCATTTTTGTGATTTAAAATGATGACAAATTGAGCGTCGAGAAAGCAAAACGGCCCAGAGGTACCTTTGGGCCGTTTTTGTTGAACAGATTCATATTCTACCCGTATTTAGGAGAACAACATGACTGCAGTTACTGCGAGCATGGTAAAAGAATTACGTGACCGTACTGGTCTTGCAATGATGGAATGCAAAAAAGCATTAACAGAAGCAGACGGTGACATCGAATTAGCGATTGATAACCTTCGTAAATCTGGTCAAGCAAAAGCAGCTAAAAAAGCTGGTAACATTGCTGCTGATGGCGCAATCACAATTGCTCAAGAAGGCAACAAAGCACTTCTTTTAGAAGTGAACTGTCAAACTGACTTCGTTGCTAAAGACGAAAACTTTGCTGGTTTCTCTGCACAAGTTGCTGCTGCTGCTTTGGCTGCAAACGAAACTGACGCTGCTAAAATTGCTGAATTGAAACTTGCTGACGGTTCAACTGTAGAAGAAGCGCGTATTGCACTTGTTCAAAAAATCGGTGAAAACATCCAAGTTCGTCGTGCAACAATCGTTGAAGGCGACAACCTTGCAGTTTACAAACACGGTTTACGTATCGGTGTTGTAGTTTCTTACGCAGGTGATGCTGAAACTGGTAAAGGCGTTGCAATGCACGTTGCTGCATTTAACCCAGTTGCTGTTACTGCTGAAGGCGTTTCTGCTGAGCTTATCGCGAAAGAGAAAGAAATTGCAGAAGCAAAAGCGATCGAATCTGGTAAACCAGCGAACATCGTTGAAAAAATGGTGACTGGTTCAGTTGAAAAATACTTGAACGAAGTTGTACTTGAGCGTCAAATGTATGTAATCGACAACGAGAAAAAAGTTGCTGACGTACTTAAAGCTACAGGTACTACAGTTGCTCAATTCGTTCGCTTCCAAGTAGGTGAAGGTATTGAGAAAAAAGCTGAAATGAGCTTTGCTGATGAAGTTGCTGCTGCTCAAGCTGCCGCTGCTGCTCAATAATTTTACTGAATCAGTAAAATGAAAGAACCCCTCACTGTTGAGGGGTTTTTTTGTATCAGAACTTTTAAATATATGATGTCGCTGTAAGCTATATTTGAAAACGGATTTATTACAAATCAAGTTGATGATTCTCGTATAATTATAAAGATCAAATTGTTTAGACACATATTTTATGGCGAATAAAACTCAACTCGGCATTGGTGCTGCAATCGCATTATTGGCAGCAGCGTATTTTGGTATGGATTCCAATCAATCAAAAAACAATTCGCAAGCTCAAGCCGAATCTTCTCAACAGCATCAAATTGATAATTCTAAAAATACACAGACTCAAACAGCGACTCATACAGATATTGAATCACATTCAAACAGTCAAAATCAGCATGGCTTAGAGGTTATTCGTAAAGCCTATGATAAAAAACTTAGCAATGTTCAGGTTCAATCTATTGGTAAAGTTAAAGCAATATTAAGAGATGATAACGAAGGTTCACGTCACCAAAAATTCATTCTTTCTTTAGATAATGGTTTAACCGTACTAGTCGCACATAATATTGATTTAGCGCCACGTATTGAGAATTTGAAAAAAGGCGATATGGTGGAGTTTTTTGGTGAGTATGAATATAGCAACCAAGGTGGAGTAATGCATTGGACACATCATGATCCAAGTCGTCGCCATACGAATGGATGGTTGAAGCACAATGGAAAAACTTATCAATGAGTTGAGATTTACCAAAAGACCTAAACCACTGGTTTTAAATTTATCTTGCGATAGCAATTTTGTTCTATACCTTGTGTTTAAGCATGCTATTTTAATGCGTCAGTAAAATATTTGAATCGAAGGCATGCTGGAGTGGGCAAACTATTTCCACCTAAAAGAGTTGGGTGGATTAGAGCTATTAAAAGCGCAATATCATCAAAAGCAATTTTCAAAGCATGTGCATGAAGGTTATTGCATCGGTGTGATTGAAGAGGGTGCGCAAAGTTTTTTTCGGACTGGACAGTTACATACAGCTCCTAAAGGCGATATTATTTTAGTCAATGCAGATGAAATTCATACAGGTTCATCTGCGGTTGAATCGGGTTGGAAATATCGTGCGATTTATCCAACACCTGAGATGTTATTGGATGCTGGACAAGATTTTTTCACCGTTAAAAATAGCGTGCCGTGGTTTCCTAGTGCAGTTGTGCATGATATTGGATTGGCGCAACAATTATCATTACTCTTTGATTTATTAGAACAAAAAGACAATGCCTTGTTAAAAGAAAGCATGTATTTATCTACATTGGCGCGTTTGATTGGTCGTTATGGTCGTGCCAAATTAACCCAAGCAGAATTGCCTGAAGCACAGCGTAAAGTTGAGTTGGTCAAAGATTTATTAAGCAGTTTTCCTGAACATGATTATTCACTGACGGATTTAGCCAATCATGTGGGGCTGAGTCCGTGGCATTTTTTACGTGAGTTTAAAAAATACACAGGTTTGCCGCCGCACAGTTGGTTAGTACAAATTCGTTTACGTAAAGCCCAACAATTATTAAAACAGGGCATGAATATCGCAATGACTGCGCAAAATTGTGGGTTTTCAGATCAAAGTCACTTTAATCGGCATTTTAAAAAAGCAATGGGTGTGACACCTACGCAGTATTTGAGTACTTTGAATTTATAATTTGATTGTGGATAAGAATCTATTTTTTAGCATTGAACTGATGTGACGTGTTTTAAAAGAAAACTATCTTTTAAAGACTACTTTAAAGCTTGCAAGGCGGAGTCTTACATCGAGCGTTTAGATTTCAGGATTAGCCTTCGGTTGGACTTACCTTACGAAATATATTTCTCATTTCGGGAATATTAGAAGCGAAGCTTCGCAAGAAAACTACCTTGCGCACTCAGAATATATTTTGAGGATATTCCTGCAAAACTCGTCGATATCCGTCAAGTCTTCAAATACATCGCAGAAACATTAATTTGTAATTCTTGCGCCATGATTGGCTCATGCCTCAAACAGTTGCGGATGACGTTTTCGCGTATCAATATTCTTCAAGGTTCAGAGTAAGTTTTCATGTGATTGCGTAATATCAGTACTTAAAATCCTAAATAGCAATTTTGTTCAAGTCATCAGCAATTATTTTCAGGATACTTAGATTGTCTAGCGTTTGAGATTTTAGAAATGAGTAGTCCATCTGAACCCTGTAGTATTGTGGCGCAATCACAATCCACACTCAATAAGAAAGCATTTTTCCAAGGTGTACTTGATATTCTGCCTTTATCCATTGCAGTTTTGCCGTGGGGGATTTTAGCTGGGTCGATGGCGATCAATGCTGGACTAACTTTTGCTCAGGCATTTTCCATGTCGGCTGTAGTCTTTGCGGGTGCAGCACAATTGGTGAGTTTGGGATTGGTGATGGCAGATGCTTCAGTATGGACGATTCTGATCACGATATTCTTTTTAACCAGTCAACATCTGATTTATGCGCTGAACTTTCGCAAAGATGTTGTACAGTTTCCCTTAAAACAGCGCTTGAGTATTGGATTTCTATTAACCGACGAATTATTTGCCGTTGGGATTGGTGAAAATAAGCAGCGTACATTTGCATATCTATTTGGTGCAGGTTTATGTTTTTATTTGGCTTGGTGCTTATTTAGTTTGTTGGGTATTTTACTAGCTCAATCCATCCCGAATTTAGAAAATTTACATTTAGATTTTTCGATTGTCGCTGTATTTATTCTGATTATTGTCCCAATGATCAAAAACAGAGCCACGCTAGTTGGTGTGATTTGCACTTTAATATTTGCCTGTATTTTTAAATATTTCCAATTTGAGGGTGGACTAGTGTTGTCAGGTATTCTCGGGATGTTGAGTGCAATGTATACGGCAAAAATTATCGGCACTGTAAATAAAGGAGCGCAAAAATGACGTGGACTTTATTGCTCAGTTTGGCGGTGATTGTATTTCTAAATCGTTATATTTTTCTTGAACCTAAATTTGCCTTCAAATTGCCTCAATTTATTGAACAGATGTTGCAGTATTCAGCACCGTGTTTACTGACTGCGATTTGTGCACCGATTGTATTTTTTAATGGTGATCAATTCCGTAGTTTGCCATTAGATGCTTATTTTTTAACGGCAGTGATTTGTGTAATTTTGGCACTTATTTCCAAGAAAATTTTGTTGAATCTTGGGTTAAGTTTATTGTGTTTTTATGGTTTATTTTATCTATTGAATTGATAGAAAAGTAGGGAAATTTTGTTGAAAATTTCCCTTATGCTTATTTTGCGTTAAACAGCCAGTTTTTGGCGTGTTTTCCATTTAGGCAATACTTTAGCCAAATAGGCGTCCATACACCATACAGGGCCAATGAGGAGGAATTGGAGGTCTTTAAAGAAAGACGGTTTCTTTCCTTCAACTTTATGACCATAAAATTGTCCAATCCAAGCCAGAACAAAAACGCCAATATAGAATCCTACGCCAACTGGAAGTAAGTAAATCACCCACGCCATAATAGCAACAAGTGCGACCATCGCAACGGCTAAAACGAGATCTAAGCGTGCATAAAATACTAAGGTCAGCACAATGATCAATGCCGTGAGTGTCGCGCTAAAGTGAGCCAAAATACCAATGATGGCAAATAGAATTGCAGGAACACAAGCCCAGTGAATCATCTTATTGGTTTTGTTTTGATGGCTTTCGCTATATTCATCAAACCATTCAGTAATTGTTTTCATCGTTCTATCCTTGTGTAATCATTTTTCTATCTTGTTTGAAAATATATACCAGAACCGAAATATGGTCAAAATCTCAACTGACATTAAGTTCTGTATTTAAGGTCAATGAAAATACTTTAATGTGTTGCTTGGTAGAAATTCAGAATCGGTGTTGCTAAAGCCTGATTCTGTGGTTTTAACGTCACTTGGATTTCTTGAAAATTAAAATCACCATCCGAATAATAATAGGCGATGCCATGTGTCTTATTCGGGTAGTTTGGAATTTGATAACTAAAATATGCTAAATTTTTTCGTGGTCGAACAATGGTGAGATATTTATGTGGGTCGCTGACATATCCATATTCATTTTTGACACTCTCTTTGGTTAAATTCGGAAAATAAAGCGTTGCAGGACGCATACCACAGCCTGCACAAATTGAAGAATTATATACAGTAATGGCTTCATCTTGTTTTGGGCTCATCAGCATTGCAGCTGCAACACCTGACGGCCCCATATCTGCGTTCATGATTTTCCAATCTTTAGGCGCTAATATTTCACCAATTCCTGGAAAATAAACAATTTTGAATTTAGAAGACAATGATTCTGATAAATCAAAATTGAGCTTACACGATTTAACTTTGCAATCGTTATAATCGCGGTAGTACTTTTCATCATCAGAAAATGGATTCGCAATTGCAACACCGATTGCTGCGACTTTATTTCGTTTCAACTGCACCATACCGATATTTTCAATTTTCATCGCATAGTGAATATTGGGTGAAGGATCATATTGCGGAAAAGAGGGTTTGAAAATATCAGAACCTGCATGTGCGTATCCGATAGAAAGGAGTACGCACATGCTTGCAATTATGTGATTCGCTAAAGTTTTTCTTTTTATTATTTTCTGAAGCTTCATATTTTTTTCTTCTTTGCGTTTTTACTGTTGAGTGGGTTGCACTAAGTGGTAAATTTTTTGACCTTCTTTATAGGTTGCGACAATTTTAATGTCTTTGATGCGTTGAGATGGAACTTTCAGAGGATCTTGATCCAAAACCACTAAATCAGCCAATTTCCCTTGTTCTAACGTGCCTTTGGTTTTGTCCTCAAAATATTGGTATGCCGCCCAATCTGTAACCGTTTTTAAAGCAATATAGGGGCTAACTTTTTGCTCTTCACCCAATACATCACCAGAGCGCGTGGTTCGATTGACTGTCGCATCAATCACCATCATGTTTTTCGGTGGAATGACAGGAGCATCATGATGTTCAGTAAAAATCATGCCACGTTTTAAAGCAGAGCCTGTTGGGGAAATACGATTTGCCCGTTCAGCACCTAACGTTTCATGTTTATGCCAATCTCCCCAGTAATATGTATGTAAGGAGAAGAAAGATGGAATTAGCCCTAAATCTTTTGCACGATCCAATTGGTCTTCACGCATGGTTTGCGCATGAATAATGACATTACGACGATCTTGTTTACCATATTGCGCATTTGCTGATTCAATCGTTTGAATATATTGGTCAATTGCTGCATCACCATTGGCATGCGCCAAAATTTGCCAATGATTTTGATAGGCTAAGTTAATGGCATCTTGCACAGTTTTGATATTTGGATAAGCAGGGTAGCCACGATAGTCCTTAGCTTTGCCTTCAGGTGGAATCAGATAGGGTTTTGTGAGCCATGCTGTTTTACCTTGTGGTGAGCCATCTAGACTAATTTTCACTCCACCAATTCGAAAATGGTTTTGGTAATTCAAGCTACTGCCATTTTTAAGCATATACGCTTTTTCATTCATAATGTCAGGATAGACTACGACATCTATGGGGAGTTGACCTATATCGGCAAAACTACGCCACATTTCAGAAGTTCCCGCATCTGCACGACCCTCTTGTACAGTGGTATAACCATTTTGAATATAGGTTTTTAAAGCAGTCTTCGCCATATTTTGCATGATTTCAGGGGGGACTTTGCTAAAAGCAAAGCCCATTGCAGAAAATACAGCGGATTCCTCTAGAACTCCATCGGGCTCTTGGCTATTGTTTTTACGACGAATAATGCCACCATCAGGATTTGGCGTATCTTTATTTATTTTTAAAATTTCTAAGGCTTTATGGTTGACTGAAGCAAGATGCCCAGATTGATGCAAGATGATAATCGGTTGTGTGGTCGAGATTTTATCTAAATCATCCGCAGTGGGGTGGCGTTTCTCATCAATTTGAGCATCATCATAACCATTGCCAATGATCCAACCTGAAGCGGCTTGAATGAATGCTGGATTTTTTGCTTGCCAGTCTTTCATGGCTTGAATTAAAGAAGCAATATTGGTCACTGTCCCATCTGGGGTGGGGTATAGATTGGCAACCGTTTGTTGTAGACCGACACTATTTAAATGGCTATGTGCATCAATAAATCCAGGTAAAAGGGTGTGTTGATTAAGATTGATTTCTTCAGTGTTGCTTTGTTTGAGCTGTTTTGCTTGTTTTAGACTTCCTGCATAAGTGATTTTTCCGTCACTGATTAAGAGGGCTTCCACATAGTGGGGAGACATTCCTTGCATGGTCAAAATCGAGCCACCATAAAAAAGTTTGCTCGATGTGTTTGGGGGGATCGTGACATTGGGCTGTGCATTATTTTGAGTTTGCGAGAAATGGGTACAGCCACTCAAAAGGCTAAAACTGCTTATGCAAATGATAGGTGCAATGAATTGACCGAGTTTGAATGAATTCCACTGAAACATAATGACTCACCCCTAACTTTTAGTATTGCTCTATTTGAATATATCTAACGACTTATCCTGATTAAACTAACAAACAATTCAATCCAAGTATAGGAAATTGGATTATTATTCACCTATTTTATTGTGTGAGGATGTAAGGTTTGCATCGTATTAATACGGTTTGAACTAAATCAACTTTTTTCTAAAAAGTAGCAAAGCCAGTAAACAAAGTGCCAAAGCGATGAGCGAAGGGCCATAGCCAATCGGGGCAGCCAGTAAACCGACGATGACCGCACCTGCGACAGCACCACCATAGTTGAAAATATTCACTCGTGCGATGACTTCATCACGGCGATTTTCATCCAAGTGTCCTGCAGCAGAAAAAGTCAGTGGTACTAAAGCGCCTACAGCAACGCCTGCGAGTGCGAAGCCTAAAATTGCAAAGGTGAGAGAATGCCCAATTCCTGCGATTGCACAGCCTATCGCACCAATTAAAATTGTGGTGGCAGCAAGCCATGCAGCATTTTTAAATTTTAAAATAAAATCTAAGCTTAACCGAGTAATGAGAATACCGATTTGATAAGCTGCATAACCAAGTGGGGCAACTGTTGCTGAACTTGCCAATACATCTTTCAGGTAGATTGAGCTCCAAGTGCTGATCGCAGAATCAATCGTAAATGCAATGAGTATGATTAGACCAAAAATCCATAACTGTTTTTGTGGAATAGGATTTTTGGTTTCTGGGATAACAGCAGCATTTTCTTTCTGTTGAAAAAGCCATTTTTTAGAACACAGTGCAGTCATGAGGGCAATAGTTACAGCAATGAATAATGCTGTGGTCGCACCAAAGCTTGTCGATACTGTTGCAGACATGATCATGGCACCTAAAAAAGCGGCTGCGGTATAACAAGCAAAGAAACCGCCTAATGCACTTTTCCCAAGACGTTGCTCCACCATCACGGCTTGCATGTTTAAAGCAGCATCTAAACACCCGAGTCCAAGTCCGTACAGTAGAAAACTGGCAACCATGACCGTAACACTTGAACTGAATGCCGCAACAGCAATTCCGATTGCTTCAAAAATAAAAGCTATCACGATGGCAAATCTTGAACCGAGTTTTACCGCAAGGCGATCTGCCAAAACAGAACCTAGTGCTGCTGCGATACAGACACCTAAAATAATGATTGAAAGTAGGTCTTCAGAAAGTTTAAAACGATTTTTAAATGTCGGGAGTGCGGTCATTACCGTGGCATATCCCAAACCTTGAGTGGCAAAGCCTAACGCGATCACTTTTCTTGTTTTTGCAAGTGCTGGATTTTTTCCGATAGAAACAGAGTGGTTTGAATCCATGTTTCGCTCACATTGTTATTTTCAGTTTTATTTTGATGGGTATGTCCTGTACATCTATTCTGATTGTAACTTGAATGAAGCGAAAGAAAAGGGGAATGTATGACACAGTTAAGGGGGCAAATCGGACATGCAAATATGTAAGGTAGATTTACGATGCTAAACGTAGATTTGGTGAAGCATTAAAAAAGCCACTTAAAAAGTGGCTTCGTTAAATGCATGCAGTCGTGATTTACGAGTTTGGACCATCAACGCGTTCAATGCTCACGCGTCCTGTTCCTGAATTTGTAATACCTAAACGTTTCGCAGCGCCATAAGAGAGGTCAAGTACACGGTTACCGTGGAATGGACCGCGGTCGTTTACTTTTACCACGACACTTTTACCATTGTCTTTATTCGTCACACGAATAAAACAGTTCAATGGCAGGCTACGATGGGCAGCAGTTAATTCATTCATGTCGAATGTTTCACCACTTGCTGTTTTACGACCGTGGAATTGACGACCGTACCAAGATGCAACACCAGTTTGACTAAATTTGCGAACTGTGTTTGAAGCAACTTCATTAAGTTTATCAATTACTGAAGGCTCATCTTCAGGTACTTGAATTTTTGCTGCAATAGTTTGACGACGAACTTTGTCGGCAGAACGTTCAGTAATTGACAAACTGTTTAGGTTTGAAAAGTGCGAATTAAAATTCGTTGAGTCTTTGCTAATCACACGAGAAGCCAAGCTCGAACTTTCAGAATCATTGTTTAAATATGATGACTGAACCATTTCTGAGTTGACTTGCGTCATACTCAAACCCATGGTCAGGGCTATCATATATTTGAGTGAAGCATGCATCGTTTAACTCCTTGGAACCCCATGTTTAACTTTCTAAGTCGCTGAAAATTAACCATACGAGGTCTGTAAATTCACTTTTGCAACTGCATTTAACGAAAAGGATAATATTCAAGCTATCATAAAAGTGTCTAGTATTATTTAAATAATAGTTACAAAAAGGACAAATTCTTACAGGTTTTGATTAAAAAACAAACAATAATGTAACAATATATTTAATTAGTATGAAATACACCCAATTTGTTGAATATATTTCTTGACTTATTTGTTGTATAGGAAATTACAAGCACTAACGGCTTGTAATCTCAGTTCCTAAAAGCCATAACGCAGTTGCGTACATGCGACTTTTATTATAGGTGGTAATGACCTGAAAATTTGGATAAGTGATGTAGTAAATAGGTCCAAAATCATCTTGTAATTGAATAACATTGACCAAATCAAGATCATCAATTTTGACCGCAGGATTGAGCGGTGCGATGCCTAAATTTTTAATTGAGCCATAGGGAACAGGTTGAGTGAGATCTTTCGCGATAATTGATTCAGGATTGGTTCCTGCATAACGCGCTAAAAATGCAATCGGTTGATCGCGTTGCCAACCATTTTGTGCAAGGTAGTTTGCAATCGAGCCAATCGTATCTACAGCTGAATTACGCAGGTCTACGTGTCCATTGCCATCATAGTCCACACCAAACTTTGGAATATTACTTGGCATGAATTGTGGGTAGCCAACAGCGCCTGCATAAGAACCTACAATCGAATTTGCTGGAACACCATCTTTATATGACCAAGCGATGAGTGCCGCCAGTTCATCTTGGAAGTATTGTGCACGACGTGGATAACCAAATCCGAGTGTTGCAAGCGCGTCACGAGTGATGAATGAGCCTTTATTTGCCCCATATCCAGTTTCTACACCCAAAATCCCAAGAATGATCTCCTGAGGCACACCAAACTGCTGTTCTGCGCGATTTAGGGTATCTGCATATTGGTTTTGAAAACGTACGCCTTTTTGAATCGTACCTTCAGCTAAAAAGTTAGTTTTATATTGATACCAAGGTTTACTTTCACCTGGGCGATCCATAATCTTAATAATATTGGGTAAGTTGCGAGAACCATTCATTGCCCAATCGACTTGTTCATTGCTTAAACCATAGGTTTGCATGGTTTTTGCTTTAAAGTTGTTATATTCAGGGCTATTTGCAAAATCATTGGCTTGGCAAAAACTGGTTACTGAAAAAGCAGCTGCACAAAAAGATATATTTCTGACCTTTTGTAAAAACCCTAAATTAAACATAGGTTATATTTCCTAATTCTTTATGTTGAAAATGACTTTAAGTGAAAGTTACCGATGGTTGGGGCAACGAATATTAAGATTAACGATGTGTATGAATCGACATCACGATGCCAAAAGTCGCCATCAAGGTAATAATAGCAGTACCGCCATAACTCATAAATGGTAATGGCACACCGACAATAGGTAAGATACCACTGACCATGCCTGCATTTACAAATACATAAACAAAAAATGACAAAGCAAATGTGCCTGCGACTAGGCGACCAAAGTTATGAAAGCATTGTAGACTGATTTGGAAAGTCCTAAAAATAATACAAAAATAGATCGTAATCAAAAGCAATATACCAATGAGTCCAAACTCTTCAGAAAATGCTGCAATAATAAAGTCTGTATGACCTTCTGGTAAAAAATGTAAATGGGACTGTGTACCTTCCAAGTAACCACGTCCAGTAAAACCACCTGAACCAATGGCCGTTTTTGATTGAATAATGTTCCAGCCTGTGCCCAAGGCATCGGCTTCAGGATTGATTAAAGTCAGTACACGTTGCCGTTGATAGTCATGCAGTAAAAATTGCCATGCAATGGGAATAATGACTGCGACAGCACCAATTGCACCTAAAATCATCGTCCAAGACAGCCCACTGAGAAAGAGCACGAAAATACCACTGGCTAAGATAAGTAGTGACGTTCCTAAGTCAGGTTGTTCTGCAATGAGGATAAAAGGAATTCCAATCATAATTAAAGAAAGGAACACATTTTTAAAACTTGGCGGTAAAGGGTTGCGTGCTAAAAACCACGCAATCATCAACGGCATTCCCACTTTTAAAAACTCACTGGGCTGAACACTGCCAAAACCAGGGATTCCGATCCAACGTTGTGCGCCCATACGGACTTCACCGAAGAGTTTGACTGCGACAAGGCATACAATTCCAAACAGGTAAAAGTAGGGCGCAAAGGCTTGGTAAACTTTGGGTGGTACTTGCGCCAAAGCAAACATGACCAAAAAGCCGATTCCAAAACTCATCGCTTGTTTAGAGACCAACCCCATATCTTGTGCAGAGGCACTATAAAGAACTGTCAGACCAAGTAAGGCATTTAAAAGTAAAAATAGACTTAACCAGGGGTCAATATGTAGTTTTTGCCAACGAGAAGGGAGTTGGGATGTGCTGAGACCATCACGAGGTGCTTGCCGTAAAAATTTATATTGAGCGTTTGGATCCATTGGTCTGTTTTGGTGCAATAAAAATGTGTCTCGGGCATGCTATCACAATCCCTATTGATGGCAACGTATGGTAAATGTTGAAGTCAATGGTTTACGACTATTCATGAGCAAATTGAATATGTTAAAAAGCAAGAATTAAGGATGTTTTAAGTTATCAATGTGATTGCTATTATGAAAAATTAAACTAAAGGAATTATTTTTTATTTATTGATTGCTTAAATAATTTTAAGCTTATGATTTTTAATTGATAATCAGTAAGCTGTTAAAGCGAACGTGATTGCAAATAAAAATGCCCTCATCATGGAGAGCATTCTTATTCATTAAAAAAAACAATTAAATTTTAACGATCAATTAAAAAATAAAGTGTCGTAATATTCAGCAACTGCTTTGATTTCAACCTTATTTAAGCTTGGAATCAATTTATCAATTGCAATATGCACAGCTTTACCCACCGCAGCCGCGCCAATATCTGCACCTTTACGTTTGATCATGCCTAAATCTAGGGTTTTATTGAAGTCACGCATGAAGTGATTAATGGTTGCATCTGCAAATTGCTTCATTTGCTCAGACAGTACGGCACGATTAGTATCGCCAGCCGATGCAACTTCAGCAAAACTATTCTTTAAATTGGTAATTAAATTTGCATCTAAAGATTCACCAACGCGGAATTGCCCTTGTGGATCTTTAAATAAGCTACGTTCAGAAAACTCGACAGAAGCACGTACAACGTTATTATCCGCTTTACTCAATAACTGCTTAAGTAAAACCGCAACAGTAGATTTTACATATCCAGCAAGTTTTTCAGCTGTGTCACGTTTGTCGCTCTCTGGAAAGCGACGAACAAGTTCAACTAAAAGCGTATCAATAATTTCTTCATTAATAAGCAAAGCTGTTTGATCACGTAAAGGATAAAGTGGTTCGTTAGAGTTTTTTTTCTCGATACCTGTCTGAATGTTCTTTAATAGTTCTTCAGAAGGTACAAAACCAAAAAAAGGCATGTGTTCAACCTCAATGTTTTATTGTCGCGCCAATCGGATTGGGCTTGGCATCCATGATTCATCAGATACACGGCAAGGGTTAATGTCTAAACCACCACGACGTGTATAAGTTGCATAAACCATCAACTTTTCAGGTTTTAAATTTTGCCAAATATCGGCAAAGATTTGCTCCACACATTGTTCGTGGAAACCGTTATGCTGACGATAAGAGATAATATAAGCTAAAATGCTCCGATAACAAGGTTTATTGCCTTGATAACGGATAAAAACAGTGCCCCAATCTGGCTGACCTGTCACAGGACAATTACTTCTGAGTAAGTGAGAATATAGTTGAATATCAACGTTTTCCGCAGATTCATCCGCCTGATTATCCAATGCCAAAAGACTTGCATCAGGATGATTGACTAAGCGGTCAGGTTCTTGATCATCAATACAAATGCCTTGTGGTTTGGCAATGTCTAACTCATCCACTTGAAATAGTGTCAATGTCACAGGCGCTTGTGCTGCATTGGACAAGTCTTTTTCAACGGTGTGAATAAAAGCTTGTTGCGAATCAAATTGGGTGAAGTTCATACTATTAAAGTAGAGCTTTAATGATTTTGACTCGATCAAATTTGGTGATGTTGCAGGTAGCGCAATACGACCAATCGCAACTTGTGGAATCCCTTTGGCATTTAACCAAGAAATTTCGAAAACATGCCACCAATCCTTTCCTTTATATATGCCATCGACATGCGCATATTGCTCACGTGCTTCTGCACGCGAGATCGGGAAAAGGATGTCAGGTTGATAAGTTGTAGGGTAATTGGTGTCTTTACCTAATAAAGAAAGTTCGACAGACATTATTCACGCATTCCTGAACCACGAGAAAGTAAATAGTAAGCAATACCGTAAAGTACGCCACAGCAAAGTGTCACGATGATTAAAGACAACGAAACATTGACATCGCTATGACCTAAGATCCCGAAACGGAATGCATTGACCATATATACAATCGGGTTGACTAAAGAGAGATTTTGCCAAAATGGGCTTAAAGCACTAATTGAATAGAATACACCACCTAAATAAGTCAGTGGTGTTAAAACAAAAGTCGGGATAATTGAAATATCATCAAATGATTTGGCATAGACAGCGTTGATAAACCCACCTAAAGAGAATAATAGGGAAGTCACAATGACTGTATATATCGTCACGAAAATATTATGAATCGCTAAATCAGTGAAAAATAAACTCATTGCTGTCACGATTGCACCGACAAGTACACCACGACAAACACCACCAATCACATAACCACATAGCACCATGTGTAAAGGCACAGGGCTCATGATCAGTTCTTCGATGCTTTTTTGGAATTTAGCACTAAAGAAGCTAGATGATACGTTGGCATAACTATTGGTAATAATCGCCATCATAATCAAGCCTGGTACGATGAATTGCATATAGCTGAATCCACCCATTTGACCAATGCGAGAACCGACCAAATTACCAAAGATCACAAAGTACAAGCTCATGGTGATCGCAGGCGGTAATAAAGTTTGTGGCCAAATCCGCATAAATCGGCGAATTTCTTTATAAACTAGGGTGTAAAGTGCAACACGGAGTTGGGTGAAATTCATTGTGCTGCTCCTTCAAGATTCTTCTCAACCATTTTCACAAATAGCTCTTCTAAGCGGTTCGATTTGTTCCGCATACTGCGTACACGAATGCCTTGAGATTCTAAAAGTTGGAATAAATCATTTAAAGAATGCGCTTGATCCATCGTGACTTCTAAAGTTAAAGGATCAACCAAATTAAATTTCAAACCAATAATTTCAATATTCAATGGTTCAATCGGATGTTCTAAATCGAAAATAAAAGATTCTTCGGTCAATTGCGTCAAGAATGATTTCATCGAGGTGTCTTCTTTAATCACGCCACGGTCAATGATCGCAATCTGACGACACAACATTTCAGCTTCTTCTAAATAATGTGTAGTCAGAATAATAGAAGTACCATTCTCATTCATTTCAGTGAGGAAGTCCCACATCGAACGACGTAGTTCAATGTCGACACCCGCAGTCGGTTCATCGAGAATTAGCAATTTCGGTTCATGCATCATCGCACGAGCAATCATTAAACGGCGTTTCATACCACCAGAGAGCATACGTCCTTGGGTATTACGTTTTTCCCAAAGCCCTAATTTTTCTAAATAGTGTTCTGCACGTTGTTCTGCAATTTTTTTCGGAATGCCGTAATAGCCAGCTTGGGTGACTAAAATATCAAAAGTTTTTTCAAATTGACCAAAGTTAAACTCTTGCGGAACGACACCTAAGCATTGTTTGGCATCGGATGGGTGAGTATCTAAATTATGCCCAAAAATTTCAACTGTACCCGATGTTTTACGGGTTAGTGAACTGATGATCCCGATTGTTGTGGATTTACCCGCACCGTTTGGTCCTAAGAGTGCATAAAACTCACCTTCTGGAACAGTTAAATTGATTCCTTTGAGTGCTTGGAACCCATTGCGATAGGTTTTCGATAAATCTCTTAACGTCAGCGCATCAGTCATGAAATTCTCACTTGGTTTTTGGAGTGTGTATTGTGAGCGATCTCAAACAATAAACCAAGTGAGTTAGGTGGAATTCTGCATTGCATATATAGGATGTTGTATAGAGCCTGCTCAGCAATTGAACAAGTTGTTTTATAAATGCTTTACCTAGTACGATTTTTTGTTATGATGTGCCCACTTCTTTTAAGCGCCCATAGCTTAACTGGATAGAGTACGGGTTTCCGAAGCCTGTGGAGTGAGTTCGAGTCTCGCTGGGCGCACCATCTTAATGTTTCATCTAGTTCCATTTAGTACCAAAACCCTTTATATTAAAAGAATTCAATAAAATCAATTGTACCGTTATGTACCATCATGTACCGTAATTTTTCACGGTCTTTGCGGTATTTTATACGGTATACCGTTAAAACCATCAAAAATGTACCGTTAAAAATGGCTAAACTCGTTGTAAGTCTCACTGACACGAAGATCAAAGCAGAAATCGCAGCTCACAAAAAAGCACCAGATAAGATCAAAAAATTATCTGATGGTGGCGGTTTATACTTATTTTTAGACAAAAAAGGTGGAACTTATTGGCGTTTTGATTACGTACGTCCAATTACAAAAAAAAGAGCAACACTCAGTATTGGCGTATATCCTGAAATTACATTAGCATCTGCACGTAGATACCGTGATTCATACCGTGAAATGCTCGCTGAAAACCTAGATCCATCTATCGAGAAAAAATTAGAAGAAGAGCACGCAAAAAATGCACTCTCAAATACATTTGAGCATGTTGCACGTGAATTCATGAAAACAGAAAATCTTGCTCCATCTACTGTTTCTCGTAATGCATTTTCTTATCAACACTTATTTGATGCTCTTGGTAAGCGCCCAATCCATGAAATTTCAGCACGTGAACTTTTAACTGTTTGCCAGATTTATGAAAAACAGGGTAAGTTTGAGGCTGCAAGACGTATGCGATCTAAAGCAAGTCAAGTTTTCAAATATGCAATTATTTTAGGCTTATGCGATAGAAATGTCGCAGCCGACATACAAGGTATTTTAAAGACAGGTCAAAGAAAGCATCATTCAGCAATTGTTGATCCAGATGCACTAGGGCAACTCTTACTTAAGATAGATCAATATGATAATCGAGGATCAATCATTACCTGCTATATATTAAGAATATTGCCGCGTGTCTTTGTGAGACCAGGTGAACTTAGAATGGCAAAATGGGAAGATGTAGATCTGGAGAATGCAGTATGGTCCTATACGCCTGCCAAAACTGAAAATTCAACTGGCACACAATTAATAGTGCCACTCTCAAAGCAAGTTTTAGCTTTATTTAAAGAGTTACATTACATCACTGGAAACTCAGAATATTGTTTTGCTAATCATTGGGGGAAAACAAGGATCTTAAGCGATAGCACAATTAATAAATCATTAAAAAGTTTAGGTTTTAAAAACGGAGAAACAACAGGGCATGGTTTTCGTGCAACAGCACGAACTTTATTAGATGAAGTCTTGAAATTTCCAATTGAGCGCATTGAACAACAACTTGGGCATAGAGTGCGGGACATGCACGGCAGAGCATACAATAGAACAAAATATTTAGATGAGCGTGTGATTATGATGCAAGCGTGGTCTGATTATCTAGATTCACTTAAAGAAAAAGCCCTTAAATAATAAGGGCTTGAATTTGCTTCTCATACTTCTTTTCTAACTCTTCAGATAGCTCGACACGAATGGTTGAGCGCTGACTATCACCAAACTTAATTTTAGTCAACTCACCACTGGCAAACATTCTATATAAGGTAGTGCGTGAGATCTGAAGAAGCTTTAGTGTTTGTGGTACTGTTAAAACCATCAACCTTCCTCCTTTTCTTCTTTAAAAGCACCCCATTGATTACAATCGCATTTGGCGCAAAACCCATACAACTTAACCGATGGTTTGTTTGTTTCAGCCCAATGCAATTTATTTAAATCACTAGAACAAATATCACAAACAACTGTGGTTTCATCGTCATTTTTCATGTAATTAAGATGATCAATTGGATTGCAAAATGGGCAAGGAATATCACCACCAACATCAAGATATTCACCATCACCACTATCTAAATCCCACAAGTATCCATCAATACACTGCGAGTCTTGATACATAGCCCCAAAGTAAGATACAGGCATTTGAACAGGACATTCTTGTGTTTCAACTGGAGGTTTCTCAATCATGACTCTGCTCCTGTGCTGCTTCCAACATATCTTTATAAATACTCGCCATAACACTTTGTTCTAGGTCGTACTCACAATTATCTATTGCATATATTGTCATGTCTTCTGTCGGCTCTCTCGGCACCAAAACAAACCCTTCAGGGGTGGTTTGTTCTTTTATCTTTTCCAAACCCTTATAAGCCAAATTAATCAACTTTTCCAATTCAAATTCAGGACTTTCATATCCTTCGCTTTCAGAACCAACTTTGAATTTTATAGATGAAATATCAACATCTTCATTTTCAAGAAGCTTTACTAAGGACTGAATAACCATTGTTGCTGTAATAGCTATATTTTTAATATCCATCACGCCTCACCTCGCATTTTCTTAAGCTCTTTAATCACATTTGAGGTTGCATGGTTTAATGCTTTCTCTGCGTCCGAAGTGCTTAAATTGTTTATGTATAAGCCCATTGCCAGCCACATTGAACAGAAGGTGAATTCTTTTACCGCCTCACGACCTTCTTTTTCTAAAACTGCGATAACTGGTGAAACAGCTTTTTTAAATACATCTTGAGCAATAACACTTGGTGTCGTGCTGATATTAATGTCTTGAATTTTGATTTGATTTTCCATCACAACCACCATAATTCTATTAAAATAAATAATTACCGTTAAATTTGTGCCCATTCTTCTACTCAGATAAAAGAATAGGCGGAATTAGATTTACGAAACTGTTGACGAAGCTTGGTTTTCAAGCTCAAATCGACGAGCTTTCACACAGCCCATTAATTTCGGCTGAATATCAGGATGACGGCTTGAAACATCAATTTCTAAAGCATTTAAAGTCGTAAGATCGGGTGCATTTTGAATCTGGACCATTAATGATGGAGGTTGCTCGACAGGAGGAGCATCAGCATTTAATTCATTTAAACGCTTAGTAATAGCAGACATTAAAGGCTTGCGTTGTTCTTCAGTCCATTCAACTGTGTATTTATAAAGA